>JAYVGK010000424.1:0-6390 GCA_043772215.1 Acidimicrobiales bacterium
CAGTCTTTGCCGGCCACCAAGCCGGTGCCGGTGTATCGGGTGATCCGCGAAAATGACGATGTGATGGTGGTGGTGTCATGAGTGAATTGGTGATTGTTGGTCTACGCGGTGGGCCTGATGGCAAGGAGATTTTGCGGGGACTCGATCTCACGGTCCGCTCCGGCGAGGTCCATGCACTCATGGGCCCCAATGGGTCGGGTAAGTCCACGTTGTCGCACGTGCTCATGGGGCGCCCTGGCTACGAGGTCACGGGGGGAACTGTCACCTTGGATGGGCTGGATCTGTTGTCACAGCCCACGTGGCGTCGTGCTCAGGCGGGGCTGTTCCTCGGCTTGCAATACCCCACTGAGGTTCCCGGGGTGTCACTGCTCGATGCCATGGAAGCGTCGTTGCGGGCCCGGGCCGGAGGTTCCTCCTTACCGGTGCCGACGATGGATCAGGTGGCCGCCATGTTGTTGGCCGAGGCCGAGCGTATCGGTTTCGACGAGCGGTTCTTGGTGCGGCCGCTGAATGTGGGCCTGTCCGGCGGCGAGAAAAAACGTAATGAAACGTTGCAGTTGGGTGTCCTGACGCCGAAGTTCGCAGTACTCGATGAGATCGACTCCGGACTTGATGTGGATGCCTTGAAGGCAGTGAGTCGCCGGGTGATGCAGTCAGCGAAAAATGACGGGCTCGGGGTTTTGGCCATCACCCACTACAACCGTTTGTTGGATGAGTTGCGCCCAGATGTGGTGCACGTGTTCGTGAAGGGTGCCATCGTGGCATCGGGTGGACCAGAGTTGGCACTGGAACTTGAAACCACTGGCTACGAACCATATGCGCACCTAGCACCCGATGAACCCACCCCGATTGGATCGGGCCGCCCGTCACTGGATCCATTCGCCGATCCGTTCGCTTGAACCGCCCCGCCGAAACACAACGCTAACGGGTGACCACACCGGGCCCGAATTTTGCGGGCCAAATGGACTCGTAGGCAAAATTAGTCGTCGATGACGAATTTTGCGTCAGGCACGGATTGAGTTGGGGCAGCGGCTTGGGCCGGATGGCTACGGTACAGACGGCGGCACGGCCACCGTCGTTGTGGCCTGAACAGGGGAAAGCACCACTGGAGCCTGGGTTGTTACCGGGGCCACGGTGGCAGGAGCCACCGTGGGTGCAGTGACGGCGGTGATGGCCGGCACGGTGGCCACCGTGGATGGCGTCAACAATCGCACCACGGTGCTGGAGGGAGCGGTGCTGGAGGGAGCGGTGCTGACCCCTGGGGTTGTGCTCGTGGTGGACGTACCGGTCTGATTCTCGGTAGGTGCCTTGGCGCCCAAGGGAACCGGGCCCTTCTCTGCACCGAACACATATACGGCGGTGCCGTTGGAAACCTCGTTGGGGAACCACTCAGCCGAGATCATGGGAATGCGCACGCAACCGTGAGACGCCGCATATCCGGGCACACTGGGCGCACCGTGGATGGCGATGCCACCGTTGAAGTAGAGCGGGTTGTACATCAGTCCCAGCTTGGACTCTCTCCAGCCGATCCACCGCCTACTGACCCGAAACGATCCCCCCGGGGTCACTGCCTTGTCGCACCCCTGTTTGCCGGTTTCGGGATCAGTGACACAGAAGTCTTTACCCGAGCCCGAAGAGATGGACAGGATCCGGAACAGGGCGCCGCCCTTGTACAACATGAGCACTTGACGATCGAGATCAACCTCAATGCGATTGTCGCCCCCGGCAGCCAGCAACGGCATAGGGTCGGTGGCCGTCTCCAGTGCCGCCACTGTCTGGGCACCGGCCACTCCTGAACGACTGAGGCCATTGACCTTCTGGAATGCCATCTCGGCGTGATACGTCTGATCGCCGAAAATCCCGCTGGTGTCGCTGATGTCGTAACGCAGCGCCGCCAGTTTGGTTTGCAACGCAATCACTGCGGCGCCCTTGGACCCATTGGTGAGGCCCGACACGCGCGCCACCTTGACTCCCTTGGACGTCTTCTTGGCCGCCGTGGCTGACCCTGAGGGACTTGCCTTGGGGGTGGCGGTGGTTTTCTTCGGGAGGGGAGGCCCCACCACTCCAGTGGATCCGGGCTTGGGATCGGCAAGGGCCGGGCCTGCGCAGACGGCGGCGACGACCAGCATGCAGGCGGCGCCACTCCACAATGATCGGATGCGGCGGTGTGGGCGGGTGGGGGGGCCTTGGTCGAACGGCGCCATGGGAGCGATGATCCTTAGAACCCGTCACGCCCCGGGGTGGACAAGACGATTGATAAGTATCGCAACAAATCTGATCACAGATGGACCATTCCGACATACGTCACGCCGTTACCTCGACTGACCTGGCTCCCATGAACTGAACATTGATCACTCGGCACTGGGAAAATGCGGCGACGTGAGGCACACTGTGGGGGTCACGGTCGGTCGATGCTGGGGGGCATCGGCCGACCGTTCAACTATCGGCCCGGAAACGCCACCCATACCTGCTCGGCCAGGGTGGACAGGTCGCTGGACAACATCCCCTTGCTCGATACGGTCACCAACCGCCCCGACACTATGAGCGACCGGCGAATCGGGTAAAACGTCGTTGGCTGCGGCAGGGCGGGCGCGCCAGACGGAACCGCCGCCCCACGATCGTGGGTGATGCGGCCCTTCAAGGTCACCGCAGGCGCCGCCGCCGTTCCTACTGCCGCCACCGCAGCTCCGAAACTCGGTGGCGCAATGGCTCGCCCCGTTGCGTCACAACACTGCCCGTACGACTGGTTGGGCACCACCACGTTGCGGGTGGCGCCCCACCACAGGAAGGCGTGATGGTCATACTCAGCCTCGCTCTGGCCACCCACCAGCAAGTTGGCAATGCGTTTGGGGTTGGCCGGGTCGTTGACATCGAACAACGACACCTGGGTACCCAGGCGCTGGCCCCCGTCCGTGGCGTCTTGGCCGATGCCCACGATGAGCCCATCACCAACGGGATGTAAGTACGCAGAGTATCCGTTGATCTTGAGTTCCCCCGCCACCTTCGGAGTGCCAATCACGCGCAAGTCCAACACGTACAACGGATCGGTTTGGCGGAACGTCACGATGTAGCCGAGGTCGGCGACGAAGCGCACTGCGTACACCCGTTCACCCCGTCCGAGGCCCCACACCTCGCCCACCACCGTGAGTCGACGCCGGTCCGCCGAGGACAACTGCAGCACCTGAACGCCGGACTCGGTTGAACCTCCAAACCCGGCATCGCCGCGCGTGGTGGCCACCCGAAGAGCGCCGCTGAACTCACTCATGGAGAACTGGTTCAACAAATAACCTCGCACCAACCCGGTGGCCAGCCACGCTGCGCCATCCGCCGGGCGCATGTCGAACGCAGTGATCTCGGTGCCGGCCGAGGGTGGTCGGGAGCGAATCACGGATCGACCGCCCGACCACACCGGCCCCTGCCACTGGGTGGTGGCCACATATAGGGTGTCCGGGGAGGCATACACGATGCCCGCCTCGGCCACCACGCCCGCCGAACCTTGAACAATGGGCACGGCCACGCCGTTGTCCAAGTCGATGGTGGCCACCCATGTGGTGCCCAGGCCCGACATTTGGTGGGGTCGTCCAATTTCGCCACATGACAATGCCGGGCGCACCGCGGTGGCCGACCCATCAGCGTTCTCGGCGTAGGTGCGCGGTAACCAGTCGGTGATGGGGGCGGCCTTGACGATGGCACGATTGGCCTTGATGGCGCGCTGGACATCAGCGTCGGTGTTCAACGGACCGGTAGGCGTCAATCGGGGCTGTAGACGTTGGCCAAATGGTGTGTTGAGCACCAGTCGGGCACGGTGGTTCACCGACCGCACCGCCACGGCTGAGCCTTCGAGGTGTTGCACGGTGAGCTTGGTCGGGGCGGCTGGGTTTGTCACATCGTAGATGGCGACGATGGTTTCGGGGCCCACTGCGCTGTACTGCGAGGTGACCAACGCCAGGCGTTTGCCATCGAGCAGCAGTTGCCCGTCACCGCTACCCGGGGGCAACGCAACAGTGGTGAGTAGTGCGCCGGTGGTGATGTCCACCACCCGTACGACACCGTCGATGACGGCGTACACCACCTTGCCGTCAGTCTCCACGATGTCGCCTTCGTCCACTCCCACTTCCTGGGTATTGGTGCTGGATGAGTTACTCGCTCCGCCTGCGGATTCGGCCACGGCGCGGTCGGCGGCTGCGGCCACCGTGTCCGGCGGTGCGGCGCCTGCGAGAACCGTGGCCGGCGGCCCACCTGCAGACTTCTTCACTGGGCCGTTCGTCTGCGCAAAGACCGGCGTAGGTCCGCCGCCCCCGAACCCGTACGGGCCCACCTGCTCCAGGGCCAAGGGCAACACGTAGCTACGCAGCTTCTGGCACGACGTGAAGCGTTGGTAGCTCACCCCACGCGTCGATGTGGAGCGTGTGGTGGCCGCCACTACGGGGCTGCCATCAATCACACAGAGGCCGGCTACCAACGCCACCGAACTCACGATCCAAGCCACCCGGCACCATCTCGCCTGCGTTGCGTGCTGATCATTCATGTCGCCTACCCCGTGTGATGAGCCCGTCGGAATTCGGTGGCCACGCGACGACGGCCGATACCGGCGTGGTTCCCGCCACACTGACAGGGATGGGCCTGTCAGTCGAGACGGTGGTCGCGTAGGCGTTCAGCCGCTAGTTGCAACGCCACCGCACTGAACGGGTAAGGCACCGCATTGGGTACCCTGCGCAATGTCCCGGCTATAGGGTCGTCACCGGCCAATGCATTCATCGCGAACCGGATGGGCTGGTCGTGGGTGACGATGAGGGCGGGTCGCGGAGCATGCGCCAGCAGCCAGAAGAACCCTTCGGCGTAGCGGTTCACTACATCCTCCAACGACTCCCCCTGAGGTGGGATCTCGCCCGTTTGCCGACCGCGCCGCCAAGCCCGGAACTCCGTGATGGGCTGTCCTTCAAAGCTTCCAACGTCGATGTCGTCTAACGCCCGCAGTTCCCGAGCCACGGCGGCGCAATCGGGAGCGATGAGCGCCAGGCTTTCCTTGGTCCGGGGAAATCGGGTGGTCCACGCCGACGCCCACTGCATGGCCCCGAGCGTGGCGTTCAGCGACGCACACTGGCGTCGACCTTCATCAGACAACGAAACGTTCACGGCAGGATCCCCATTGAGAAGATTCAGCAGGTTGTACGTACTCTCGCCATGGCGGACGAGAACGAAGTCGGGCACAACGCAGGAGCGTACCGTCAGGAGCCAGCGCCGCTCACGATCTCGTCGATGCCCTGCGCCATGGTATTCCAAGCCAGGGTGGCGCACTTGATACGCACCGGGAACTTCACCACACCGCGCAACGCCTCGAGGTCACCCAGTTTCACCGGTACCGCATCATCGGCGGCGTCTGACTCGGCGTCGACTCCATCAAGGCCGGTTTCATGAATCGACATCATTGCTTTGAATGCCCGTAGGAGCTTGCGGGCCTCGGCCACCGACTTGCCCTTGACGGCGGAACTCATCATCGATGCCGACGACTGCGATATGGAACAACCCTGACCACCAATGCGGATGTCTTTGACGATGGCTGCCTCGCCCACTCCATCGAGGTCGAGGTACACGGCAATCTCGTCGCCGCACAGCGGATTCATTCCCTCGGTCCGATGCGCCGGCGGGGTGGCCAACTCGCCCTTGTTTCGCGGGTTGCGGTAGTGATCCAAGATGATCTCTCGATAGAGATCCTCGAGTCCGGGCACGATGGGCTCCTCAGCGGCGATTGCTTGGCGATTGGTAGGTAGGTGGGACGAGGCTCAGAACGCAAATACGTCGGAGACCGCGTCCAACGAATCGGCCAGCGCATCCACGTCGGCCTCATCGTTGTACACATAGAAGCTGGCGCGCGCCGTGGCTCCCACGCCCATAAGCCGCATCAGCGGTTTGGCGCAATGATGACCAGCTCGTACGTACACATTGGACTCGTCGAGCACCTGCGACAGGTCGTGGGGATGCACGCCGCGGAAGGCAAATGACAGGGTGGCGCCTCGCAGTTCCACATTGGCCGGACCATGGATGTTGATGTCGTCGCCGAAGCGGGCAGTGAGCGTGTCGAGGGCGTATCGGGTGATGGACATTTCATGCTGACGGATGGCGGTCATGCCCAACGCACTCAGGTAGTCGACGGCCGCCCCGAGGCCCACCGCTTCGGTGATGGGGGGTGTGCCTGCTTCGAACTTGTGGGGCAATTCTGCGGCGGTGAAGCCACCGAGACGCACATCGGAGATCATGGATCCGCCTCCCAAGAACGGGGGCATGGCATCGAGCAGCGCCTCGCGACCCCACAGAACGCCAATGCCGGTGGGACCGCACAGTTTGTGTCCCGAGAACGCCATGAAATCAGCACCCATCGCCACCACATCG
>JAYVGK010000425.1:0-3653 GCA_043772215.1 Acidimicrobiales bacterium
AATCCGGGGGAGTTGGAACGGATTGGGGCGGTACAACGGTTTCGACCGTTGCAGTGCGGATCAGCCTTCGCGTTTTGACGGTATTGGTATCCTGCAAAGAAAGATCTGGCCAGCCCGACGACGCAGTATGGGTGAGACGGTTCTGAACAAGATCACGACCCTCACGCGATACGGCAAGCAACGGTCGAGCGGATCATCAAGCGCTGGTCTTTGGCAATGGCGGTGCTGACCGAGCCTTGTTAGCTGGCTGCAGGCGCCGATGGGGACCCGGAATCCTCACCCTCCTACTCCGGCCGCCAGCCCATGGCGGACATTCTCAATCATGACGGCCGGTAGGCTCGCCAGTCGCTCATGGACCTCAGTCTGATCCGCAATCTTTCAATCATTGCCCACGTCGATCATGGTAAGTCGACGTTGTCTGACCGCATCCTCGAACTCACGGGTGCCGTGGATGCCCGGGAGATGCGGGCGCAATACCTCGATTCCATGGACATCGAGCGCGAACGTGGCATCACTATCAAGGCCCAGAACGTCCGGGTGGGATGGAAGGGTCACACCATCCACCTCATCGACACACCCGGCCACGTGGACTTCGGATACGAGGTGTCACGTTCGCTGGCGGCGTGTGAAGGCGTGGTGCTGGTGGTGGACGCAGCCCAGGGCATCGAGGCGCAGACCTTGGCCAACTGTTATCTGGCGCTGGAACACAACTTGGAGATTGTGGCAGCGCTCAACAAGATCGATCTGCCGTCTGCCGAACCGGAAAAGTATGCCGCTGAAATCGAAAAGGTACTGGGCATTCCGGCATCGTCCATCTTGCATATCAGCGCCAAAACCGGGCTCGGTGTGCCGGAACTACTCGACGCCATCACCGAGCGCATCCCACCCCCCGAAGGTGACCCGGATGCCCCGCTGCAGGGGCTGATGTTCGACTCGTATTACGACGAGTACCGCGGGGTGGTATCGGCCGTACGGATCATGAATGGTCGATTGAAAACCAATGCCCAGTTGTTCTACATGAACGCCCGAGGGCGCCATGAAGCACTGGAAGTGGGGGTCCGTACCCCCGGTAACACCCCCATCAAAGAACTGGGCCCCGGTGAGGTTGGCTACGTCATTGCAGGTATCAAGAACTTGGCCGACGCTCGTTCCGGCGAAACCGTCACCGAGTACGCCAAGCAGGCCAAACAGTCATTGCCGGGGTACAAACAACCGAAGCCCATGGTGTTCTGTGGGTTGTACCCCATCGATGGGGACGACTTCGCCCTACTGCGTGATTCGTTGGAGAAACTGAAACTCAGCGATGCGTCCATCACCTATGAGCCCGAGACGTCAGGGGCGTTGGGGTTCGGGTTCCGTTGTGGCTATTTGGGTTTGTTGCACATGGAGATCGCCCGGGAGCGTTTGGAACGAGAGTTCAACCTGGCCCTCATCGCCACCGCTCCATCCGTGGAGTATCAGGTGACGACTACCACCGGTGATGTGGTGCTGGTGGACAACCCCAGTGCCATGCCCCCTGCTGGGCAGGTGGAGTCCATTGCCGAGCCCTACTTCAAAGTGTCCATCCTCACTCCGGCTGACTACACCGGCACGGTGATGGAACTGTGTCAGAACCGTCGAGGCGAAATGATCCGCATGGATTACCTCTCTCCGGAACGGTTGGAGTTGATCTACCGGATTCCGCTAGGCGAGGTCGTGGTGGATTTCTTTGATGCTCTGAAGAGTCGAACTAAGGGATACGCGTCATTGGACTACGAGCTCGACGGTTATGACACAGCCAATCTGGTGAAGTTGGACATCCTGCTCAATGCCCTACCGGTTGACGCTTTCTCATCCATCATCCACCGCGACAAAGCCGAAGAGTTCGGCCGCAAAATGTGCGAGAAGCTGAAGGAACTCATCCCTCGCCAAATGTTCGACGTGCCCATTCAGGCCGCCATCGGGGCTCGGGTGGTGGCCCGCCAGACGGTGAAGGCCAAGCGCAAGGATGTATTGGCCAAGTGTTACGGCGGCGATATCACCCGGAAACGCAAGCTGTTGGAAAAGCAGAAGGAGGGCAAGAAGAAGATGAAGTCAATCGGTAGGGTCGAGGTGCCCCAGGAAGCCTTCATCTCCGCCCTCAAACTCGAGGATTAGTGGGTTTCAACCTTGGCGGTCAGCCGCCTGCGCCGGACTGAGCGGCTTGGGCCTGAGCTGACGGTTGCGCCGCCGGGGCCGTTGAACCGGGGGCCGGAGGCGATACGAAGACGTTGGTCTTGCCGTCGGACGGAACGAAGTAGATCTGATTTCCCTGCTTGTAGATGGCTTCGATTCGACGCAACTCGATGAGGTTGGCACTGAGGCTCTCGGCGATCTTGCGGTTGGCATCAGCCTCGGCTTCGGATGAAATCTTCTTGGCGTCAGCGTTGCCCTGGGCCTCGATGCGCTTTTGTTGGGCGCCCTTCTCGGCCACCAAACGGGAGGTCTCGGCCTCGGTCTCCTTCTGCTTGCGCTCGATGGTGGCTTTCTGGGCGGCCGCCTCTGCGGTGATGGCCTGATCCACCTGGGCCTGGATGTTGGCCGGCAGCAAGATGCCCCGCACGTCGATGGTTTCTACGTTGATGCCATTGGCACCGAACTTGGCGTTCAACGCCTGCTCGATCTGAGCCTGAATCTCGGCCCGGGCCGTGGTGATGGCTTCGCGAGCCGGATACCGGGCAAACACGTCGCGGGTCACCGATCGCACTCCGGGGCGAACAATCCGCTCCCGCAGATCATTCTCGTCGCGGATGGTGCCGAACAGCTTCACCGCATCGGTCTTACGAAGCCGGTAGTTGATGGTCATGTCCACACTCATACGTGCGCCTTCCTTCGAGGCCACGTCGATGGAGTCGTCCCCGGTCCGGTCGCCTTCCGTGGCTGATTTCAACATGGACGTTTGTTGAATACGGGTGGAGAACTTCTTGACCTTGCCGCCGATGGGGGAGATGAGATGCCAACCGGGAGCGAGCGTGCCCTCCACCTGGCCTCGAACGATCTTCACACCAATTTCGTTGGCGTCGACGGACACGAATGACTTGCTGAGGAATCCGAACGCCACCACCAGCACCACTGCTCCAGCCGCCAGAAGCGCCAGGGTTCGGGGCCGGACCTCAGGCACCTTGGGTGGTCTGATGTTTATGGTGCTGGTCATGCCGTGCTCCCTTGATGGATTTGGGTTACCTTGCGACTGCAAATCGCAGTATCGCACACACGATGCAACTAGCGATTGCAAAATGATCATCTATCGCAGTTGTCTCGGAGGACACAGTGCCACGTCGTGCCCGGGGAGAAACCCGCCAGCTGATAATCGACACCGGGGTACGGCTACTTCTGGAGCGCGGGTTGCGTGGCGGCTGTGATCATGTGGGCATGGCCGAAGTGCTGGCCGAGGTGCACAGCAGCACCGGTCAACGGGTCACCAACGCTTCCGTATACGGTCGCATCTGGGCCACCCAGGACGAGTTCCACTGTGACTTACTACTGGCAGCGGCCGGATTCTTCCCCAGTGGTGAAGAGCGCGCCACCCAAGGGGCAGCCGATCAGATTCTGGCCACTGCCGATCTCCACAGTGCGCAAGGCCGACAAAGCGCGCTGGGGATGTTCTGTCGGGTGGGAGGGGCTGCGCATCTGCA
>JAYVGK010000426.1:0-16713 GCA_043772215.1 Acidimicrobiales bacterium
CAACGAGTTCGCAAAACTTGCGTGGGCACGCCCGAACCAAAACGGCCCTTTAAGGCGCAGACCCCCACACTCCAGGCTTGCGTCTGCAAATCGTCGCCGCACCCGGATGCGTAGCGACGACCTATGACAAACGGCAGGAGCACCCACGCTCGGGCGGATTGCCGCTTTCGGGCGGACGTAAACTACTCAATCCTCAAGCCGGATATGGCTCGTGCGATGACGAGCTGCTGAATCTCCGAGGTGCCTTCGAAGATCGTGTGGATCTTTGCATCACGGTGCCAACGCTCCACTGGATACTCACGGGTGTAGCCGTAACCGCCGAGAATCTGGATGGCATCCTCGGTGACACGCACTGCAGTTTCCGAGGCCTTGTACTTGCTCATGGATCCTTCGCCGTTGGTGAAGCCACCGTTCTTGGACAACCATGCCGCCCGCCAGATGAGCAATCGGGATGCATCTATCTCGGTGGCCATGTTGGCCAGTTTGAACGCAATGGCCTGGTTCATGATGATGGCCCGCCCGAACGCCTTACGCTCCTTGGCGTATTCCAGCGAGTACTCATACGCCGCGCGCGCAATGCCCAATGCCTGCGCACCAACGGACGGACGGGTGGCCTCGAACGTGGCCATGGCTGGTTGCTTCTGAGTGGTGTGGCCCACTTCGCGCGCACGAGCCAGCTTCTCCTCCAACCGCTGGCTGCCACCGAGCACAAACGACCCGGGGATACGAACTTCGTCGAGAATGACCTCGGCTGTATGCGATGCGCGAATGCCGTGCTTCTTGTACTTCTGCCCCATAGAAAGACCCTTGGCCTCCTTAGGAACGATGAACGACGCCTGTCCCCGTCCCTTGAGCAATGGATCCACTGCCGCCACCACCACATGGATGTCGGCGATGCCGCCATTGGTGATCCACGCCTTGGTGCCGTTGATGACCCATTCGTCCTTGGCCTCGTCATACACAGCGCGCGTACGAAGTGAGCTGACGTCGGAACCAGCATCGGGCTCCGACACGCAGAACGCACCGAGCTTCACATCATCGGCGGTGCCGTAACACTGCGGCACCCATTCCATGACCTGCTCAGGAGTGCCGTTGGCGCTGATACCAGCGGCGGCCAGTGCCGATCCCATGATGGCCATACCAATACCGGCATCACCCCAGAAGAGCTCCTCGATGGCCACCGGCAGGGTGAGCCCGGTTGGGTCGCTGAACCCGTTCATGAGGAACTCCCAGCCATACAGGCCGATCTTGGCCGCCTCCTGCACGATGGGCCAGGGGAACTCCTCACGCTCATCCCATTCGTGAGCGGCGGGGCGCACCACGGTGTCGGCAAAGTCGTGGACCCATTTCTGGATCTGCTGCTGGTCGTCGCTCAAGGACAACGAGAATTCGGGCATCGCTAACTGTAGCAAGCACTCACGCCGCGTAGGACAGTGCATCAAGCGGCAGCGGTTTGGCCCACCCGATCAGTGACGCGCTGCACCACTCGCAGGGTCAACAACGAGGCCAGCGCAAACAGCATCGCATTGGCCACGAATGGCGCACTGATGCCGATCTGGTCGAACGCCAAACCACCGGCCAACGGCCCCAATACCCGGGCCAGGCTGTTCCACGATTGCTGCACCCCCATCAACGCGCCCCGGCGCTCAGGCGCAATGCGGTTGCTGACCGCCGCGGTCATGGTGGGCGACGCAAATCCCTGACCCGCCGCCAACAACACCAGCGCTGGCACCAGCAACAACCACCCGGTGGAGACCGCCAGCACCGCCATACCAACTGCCGTGGTCATCAGGCCGTACCGCAGCAGAGGCAGTTCACCGAAACGCCTGGACGCTCGTCCCACGAGTCCGCCTTGCACCACGCTCACCACCACCCCCACGATCACGAACGCCCAGCCGGCTGACTCCTGCGTGAAACCGTTGATCCCCCGCTTACCAAAGATGGTGAACACCTGCTCGAACGCCGAGAACGCGAACGTGGCCACCAACGACACCATCAACAGGCGAGGCAGCCCTGCCTCACGCCACGTATGGGCCAAGCCCACCGTCTCGTGGCGGTCAACTGTTTCAGCGGGAAGAATGGTCCCCTTCGTCTCTGGCAGCCGCACGATGGCCACCATGGCATTGACGAACGCAATCACCGCAGCCACATAGAACGGAGCCCGTCGCCCGCCGAAACGCGATGCCAACGCACCGATGGCCGGACCCACGGTGAACCCCACGCCGAAGGCAGCGCCAACCATGCCCATCAAGGCAGCGCGACGTCGCGGTGGGGCGATGTCGGCCACGGCCGCCTGTGCCACCCCTATGGACGCTCCGGACGCCCCATCGAACAGACGCGCTACCAGCACCAACCAGAACGCGTTGGCCACCCCGGTGAGGGCCGAGGCCACGGCAGTGCCGAGGAGTGAAAACACGATGACCGGCTTGCGGCCGTAGCGGTCCGACAGGCGTCCCATGATGGGGGCCACCACCCATTGGGCCAACGAAAACGCCGATCCCAACAGCGACACGTACAGGCCGAGATGGCGGCCGAGCGACGCCCCGAACTGGTCCTCCACATAAGGACCCAGAACCGGGATGGCGATGCCGAACCCGATCATGTCGATGACGATGGTGAACCAGATGATCCAGAACCCGGCGGGCAGCGCCTCACGGGCGGGCTTGGGGGAGCGTCTGGCCATGGGGCTTGTCAGGGTAGACGCCCGCCAGTGCTTCGACGGCAGGCGTGAGGCGTCAGGCCCGACGTACCTGGGTTCCGGCCTTGGTGGTTTCCACCACCCAACCGCCCACCTGCAACTCCACCCGTACGGCATCGGCGGTGGCCCAATCCTTGGACGCTCGAGCGTCGTCGAGACGCTGCACCAATTGCACCGTGGCGTCGTCCACACCCTCTGCCGTCCGTGCAAACAGACCCATGGCGGCGGCCAGTTCCAGGGCCGTTGCGGCCACCGTCGCTGCTGAAGGAATGGCCGTTACGTTCGCGGCGTCGAAGAGTGCGTTGGCGCGCCGGATGGTGTCGAACAACAAACCCATGGCCCCCGGTGTGTCGAGATCGGCATCCATGCGAGTACGGAACTGCTCGATCACCGACGTGTCGAGTCCGCTCTTTGCCGACATAGCCGCGTCGTAGCCGATGGCGGCCTCGATGGGGGCGGCACCGAGGCGACGGGCGATACCGTCGAGTCGTTCCAGGGCCGTGGTGGATTCGGCCAACAGCTCCGACGTGACCTCGGCCGGGGAGCGATAGTGGGCTTTCAACACCAGCAGTCGATAGGCGCGACCGTCGACGCGTTCCAACAGCTCCGACAGTGATTCCACGTTGCCGATGCTTTTGGACATCTTCTCGCCCCCCATCTCGATGAACCCGTGATGGACCCAGTGGCGGGCAAAGGCGTAGCCCATGGCCAAACCTTGGGCCCGCTCGTTCTCGTGATGTGGAAAGGCCAGATCCAGCCCTCCCCCGTGGAGGTCGAAGCCGTCACCCAGGAGGTCCATGCTCATCACCACGCACTCGGTATGCCAGCCGGGCCTTCCAGCGCCCCACGGACTCGGCCACTGCGGAACATCTTCAGCACCCTTGGCCTTCTTCCACAGAGCAAAGTCGATGGGCGAGTGCTTGTCCGGGTCGGCCTCCACTCGGGCCCCGGCCTGGAGCGATTCCACACTTTGGCGGCTGAGCAGGCCGTAGTCCGGCAGGGCCGCCGGGGAGAAGTAAACCGTGCGAGTGGTGTCATAGGCGAACCCCCGATCAATAAGCGCGCCTATGAGTTCGACCATACGCTCCACGAACACGGTGGCATGGGGCTGATCGTGCGGATGCAAAACGCCGAGCAGGTCCATGGCCTTCCACCACTCGTCCTCGTATTTGCGGGCCACCGCCTCGGCGCTGATGCCCATCTCGGTGGCGCGTTCGATAATCTTGTCGTCGATGTCGGTGATGTTGGCCACGTGGTGGACGTCGAGGCCGGTCCATTCCAGGTAGCGGCGCAGGATGTCCCAGGTGAGCACGGCCCGACCGTGGCCGAGGTGGGGTAACCCGTACACGGTGGGACCGCAGGCGTAGAAGGAGAACTTCCCTGGTGTCCGGGGAACGATCTCCACCGGCAAGCCGGCAGCAGTGTCATGGAGCTTCAGCACGGGGCGAGGTTACCGGTGACCGGCGCTGGGTTCAGGCCGGATATCCCCCGTAGGCGAATCGTCACGTGACAAATGTCGCGAGGGTTGTGCGGGCCGATGACCCGAGCGCTCGAAACGTCACGTGGCGTTTCGTTGAGGGCAGCTGTGGGTAGATCAGAACACTCGATTTCGTCACGTGTCGATTCGCTCATGGGGCGGGAGCGGGGTCACCATGGCTTCATGCTCATCAACGGTGTCGAACTCGGGGTGGAACACCAAGTGGATGAACTTGGCCACAGGCCGACAATGTTGTGGGGGCATGGGCTCACCTCCAGCCGGGCCAACGAGGACGCCCGCAACCTGTTCGCCGTCAAGGCCGCCGCATCGGCCGCCGGGTACGATTTGGTCCGCTACGACGCCCGTGGTCACGGCACCAGCGAGGGAACCAAGGACCCGTCCCACTACCGATGGGACTCGCTGGCCCAGGACGCACTAGCCATTCACCACACCATGGCCAGTCCAGCTACACCTTGGGTGGTGGGAGGTGCGTCCATGGGGGCCGCCACCACACTGCACTTGGCGGTGGTGCACCCCGAGGTGGTGGCAGCCATGATCTTGGTGATCCCGCCTACCGCATGGGCCACTCGCGCCGCCCAGCGCGAGCAGTATCAAAAGGGGGCCGAGTTCGTTCGCCAACACGGCAGATCCGCGTACGTGGCCGCCGCCAACCTGATGCCAGTCATCGAGTTGTTCGCCAACGAGCCCGAGGCCGCCCGCTTCGCACCCGACATCAACGAGGCGCTCCTCCCCATCGTGCTGGAAGGAGCGGCAGCCTCGGACCTTCCAAGCGAACATGAGCTACGTGCACTTAGTATGCCTGCGTTGATCCTGGCGTGGGACACCGACCCGGGGCACCCTGTGGTCACCGCCCAACGACTGGCCGAGTATCTGCCCCACAGCGAGTTGCACGTGGCCTCCACGTTGGCCCAGGTCCGTGGCTGGGGACCCACGATCACCCAATTCCTCCAGGGCCTCGGGTAGCACTGCGGCAGGTATCCTCATTTCCGTCATGGTCGCCAACATTCCCGAAAAGCCCACCCTCGACGGCATCGAGCAGACTTGGGCCACCTATTGGGAAGAGCAGGGCACCTACCGCTTTGACCGGTCGGCCAATCGAGAAGCGGTGTACTCCATCGACACCCCGCCTCCCACGGTCAGCGGATCGCTGCACGTTGGCCACGTGTTCAGCTACACCCAAACCGACACCATCGCCCGCTACCAGCGGATGCGTGGCAAGAAGGTCTTCTACCCAATGGGTTGGGATGACAACGGCCTGCCCACGGAACGGCGAGTACAGAACTACTTCGGTGTGGTGGGCGATGCCACGCTCGCATACGATCCCCACTTTACGGCACCGTTCCAGGGCAATGCCGGCAAGGATCGAGTTCCGGTCAGCCGACGCAACTTCATCGAGTTGTGCAATCAACTGACAGTGGAGGATGAGAAGGCGTTCGAGCATGTGTGGCGCACGCTTGGCCTGTCGGTGGACTGGGCCCAGACGTATGCCACCATCGACGATCGCAGCAGAAGGGCCAGTCAGCGGGCCTTCCTGCGCATGCTCACCCGCAACCAGACGTATCAGTTGGAAGCGCCCACCCTGTGGGACATCGACTACAAAACCGCAGTCGCACAAGCGGAGTTGGCCGATCGCGAGATGCCGGGCGCCTATCACCGCATCGGATTTCACCGTAGTGACGGTGCCGGTGATGTATTCATCGAAACCACTCGACCAGAACTACTGGCGGCATGCGTGGCGTTGGTGGCCCACCCCGACGACGAGCGATATCAACCCCTCTTCGGCACCACCGTCCGTACCCCGCTGTATGGGGTAGAGGTTCCCGTGAAAGCCCATGTACTGGCCGATCCGGAAAAGGGGTCGGGCATCGCCATGATCTGTACGTTCGGCGATCTCACCGACGTCATCTGGTGGCGTGAGCTGCAACTCCCCACCCGGGCCATCGTGGGTCGTGACGGACGGATTCTTCCCAGTGCACCCGATGGCGTGCCAGCGCAACCGTATGCGCGCATTGCAGGTCGCACCACCAAGCAGGCTCAGGTGGAGACCGTGGTGATGCTCACCGAATCCGGGGAGCTCGTGGGTGAGCCCACATCGATCAAGCATCAAGTGAAGTTCTATGAACGCGGTGACCGCCCGCTGGAGATAGTCACCAGTCGCCAGTGGTACGTCCGCACCATGGACGAGCGTCGAGCACTGCTGGAGCGCGGCAACGAGATCCAGTGGCATCCCCCGTACATGCAGGCTCGCTATGAGAACTGGGTCAACGGACTCAACGGGGATTGGTGCATCAGCCGGCAACGGTTCTTCGGCGTGCCCTTCCCCGTGTGGTACCGGGTGAATGCGGACGGCGCGGTGGACCACGACGCTCGCCTGGTTCCGCCGGAGTCAGCGCTTCCGATCGACCCGCAAAGTGACGTTCCCGATGGCTACGTGGAGGCGCAACGCAACCAGCCCGGTGGGTTCTGCGGTGACCCTGACGTGATGGATACATGGGCCACCAGTTCGGTGACTCCCCAAATTGCCGGGGGCTGGGAAGACGACCCCGATTTGTTTGCCCGGGTGTTTCCCATGGACCTGCGGCCTCAGGGCCACGACATCATCCGCACATGGTTGTTCAGCACTGTGGTGCGCGCCAATGCCGAACATGGGTCGGTGCCGTGGACCAACACGGCGCTGTCCGGCTGGATCTTGGACCCTGACCGCAAGAAGATGTCCAAATCGGTGGGCAACGTGGTGACCCCATTGCACCTGTTGGAGGAACACGGGTCCGATGCCGTGCGCTACTGGGCCACCGGCGCCCGGCTAGGAGTGGATACCGCCTTCGACACCGGCCAGATGAAGATCGGGCGCAAGTTGGCCATCAAGTTGCTGAATGCGTCGAAGTTCGTGCTCACCATTACTGGCGGCGAGGTGGGCAATCCGGCGCAGGTTACTGAGGCGCTCGACCGCAGTCTGCTGTGTGGGCTTGCTGCTCTCATCGACGAGGCCACCGTGGCCTTCGACGGCTACGACTATGCCCGCGCCATTGAACGCACCGAGAGCTTCTTCTGGAGCTTCTGCGACGACTATCTGGAACTGGTGAAGAACAGGGCCTATGGCGCCGACGGGCGTGACCCGGTGACGTCTGCATCGGCTCGCAACGCCCTGGCCCTCGCCCTCGACACGCTGCAGCGGTTGTTCGCCCCGTTCATTCCGTTCGTCACTGACGAGGTGTGGTCGTGGTGGAAAACGGGTTCCGTGCACGCATCCTCCTGGCCCACCGTGGTCGAATTGGGTACTGCCGCCCACGGTGATCCGCTGGTACTGGCGGGGGCCAGTGACGCACTCGGTGCCATTCGGCGAGCCAAGACCGAAGCCAAGCGTTCGATGCGCTGGCCGGTGACGTTGGTGGTGGTGCACGACACCGGCTCGCGCCACGATGCATTGGCTCAAGCATCGGCCGATGTGCGCGAGGCCGGCACAGTGGCGGCGTTGACTCTGGTGGAACTAGAGCCGGCGGCGGCGCCGCATATCCAAGTCACGTTGGCCGATGACGTGCCCCCTGCGGCCGTGAAGGGGGAGTGAGGATCATGGAAACCGACTTGGGCGCCCAGCGTCGTCAGGGAAATGTCTATGTCGTCACTAACGACGAGCGGGCGAGCTTTGCCAGGGATGGGTACGTGCACTTACCAGCAGTGTTGTCCGCCGCCGAATTGGCGGACGTGGCCGCCGTGTACGACCGATTCCTACGCCGTGATATCAACGTACCCGGCAAGGACTTCAACGACATGACCACCGGTGAACACGGCACGGACCCCACCGGGTACTCCATCATCAACGTGATGCTGCCTCGTGTGTACTTCCCAGAATGGCAGGGCAACCTCTACGAGCGGCGAGCCGAGTCCATTGCCAAGCAGTTGTGCGGTGAGGGGATGACCATCGACTTCGACCAACTCCTGGCCAAGCAGCCATTCAAAACCGATGCCGTATTTGGTTGGCATCAAGACCAGGCGTACTGGGTGGACACCGACGACCGGCGTACAGCCACCTGTTGGCTCGCGGTTGACGACAGCACCGTGGACAACGGTTGTATGCAGTTCCTGCCCGGTAGTCACCGAGAGCCGGTGCGCCCGCACCACCCGCTGCACGGGGACAGGGAGAAGAGCCATACGTTGGTGACGGATTTGCGCCCCCACGATGTGATGGTGCCCGTAGAGATCCGGCGCGGCGACATCACGGTGCACAACGAAGGGGTACTGCACGGCTCAGGCGGTAACCATTCCGCCAACTATCGGCGCGCGTACATCGTGGCGCTGCGCTCAGCGGGCACCGTCGCAGCAGAGCGCACCCAGGGCTTCACCCACTCCCACAACGACAACCACGACGTGCTCACCGCAGTTGACGGGCTGCACGCTGATAATTGAGGTACTTATGAATCACATGTCTGTCATTCATAAGTAGGCGCGCTGCCATTTTCCTCCACCGCTTTTCGCGACTACTGTGCTATGCGTACCTAGTTGTCAGAGGTACGACCAATCGAGCTTCAACAAACGATCAGGAGTCACGATGAGTGAAACGTCAGCGGCTGCAACCGGAGGGTTCCTCCTGTGGCGAGCCACGAACGCCTGGCAACGTGCACAGCGCGCTGCCCTCGAGCCGTTCGGCCTGACCCACGTGCAGTACGTGCTGTTGGCCACCCTGGCTGCCGCCGACAAAAAGGGTGTATCGCAGGCGCAAGCCAGTGCACAGTCCGGCGTGGACCCCATGACCACCTCACAGGTGTTGCGTACCCTTGAGGGCCGCGAACTGGTCACTCGGGGAGCGCATCCCGACGACCGGCGAGCACATCGCGTAACGGTGAGCGCCGCCGGTCGCGCCCTGGTACGCAAGGCCGCCCCCAAGGTGGAGAAGGCCGACAACGAGTTTTTCGCTCCGGCCGGCGCGGACAAACCCAAGGTATTGGCTTCGCTCACCAAGATGGCCGGCCTGTAGGTCTCTGTAGAGGATACGCACTTTCCGGTGGGTCGTTTCGGCGCCCCACCGTTGCGTCACGGCAACTCTCGGGTAACTGCTACAACCGTGGGGATGACCACTGACGCTGTCACCGTCTCCGACATCCACGAGGCACGTCAACGCATCGCACCGTACGTCCGCATCACTCCGATCCTCACAGTGAGCGTACCGACCCCTACTGGTTTGGTGTCCACGGTGTTGAAGCTGGAGTCGCTCCAGATGACCGGCTCGTTCAAGCCTCGTGGCGCCTTCAACAGCTTGCTGCAGACAGACGCCACATCAGTGGTGGCGGTGTCAGGTGGAAATCACGGCTTGGCGGTGGCATATGCCGCTCATGTGTTGGGCCGTACCGCGCTGATTGTGGTGCCCACCTCAGCCGCCGCCACCAAAGTAGAAGCCATGCGTCGTTTTCATGCCGACGTGGTGCAGCACGGCGATGTGCCAGCTGAGGCATTCAATTTTGCCAAGCAGATCATTGCGGAGCGCAATTGGCCACTGATCCACCCCTACGACCAAGCCGCCACCGTGGCAGGGCAGGGCACCATTGGGTTGGAGTTGATGGACCAAGCCCCTTCAGTCACGCACTGGCTGGTGGCAGTGGGCGGTGGAGGATTATCGGCGGGCGCAGCACTGGCCATGGATGGGCGTGCCGTGGTGGTCCCGGTGGAACCGTACGGATGCCCTGGTCTGTATGCAGCCCAGCGCGCTGGGGATCCGGTACCGGTGGGAGCAGAGGGAATAGCCCGCACCAGTCTGGGGGCTCCGTCGTTGGGGCAAATTCCGTGGGAGTTGCTCCGTCACCGAGTGCCTCCCTGTGCGCTGGTCACCGACGACCAGATAATGGCCGCCCAACGTTGGCTGTGGAGTGAGCTGCGTATCGTGGCCGAGCCGGGGGGTGCAACCAGTCTGGCCGCTTTGATGAATGGGGCGTGGGTGCCCGCCACGTTCGGTGCCGCCGACTCGGTGGGGGTGGTGGTGTGCGGCGGTAATGCCGACGCACTGCCAGTGTGAGCAGCCTCAGACGGCGGGGGCGAGGCCCACGGGGCCCTGTACGGCGTGGTGGTCGGTGGCAAGGCCTTTCAACCGGCGACGACCTCTGGCACCAGCCCCTAGGAATACCACCAAGAACACGGAAGACTCCACCAGCACAATGGTGGGACCCGAGGGCGTGTCCCAGAAGTAGCTGAGATACATCCCCAACCCTCCCCCGATGGCACCGATGGTGGTTGAGAGAATCAGCATGGGGGCAAATGAATTGGTCAGAAGCCGGGAGATGACGGACGGGGTCACCAGCGTGGCGGCGATGAGAGTGACACCCAAGACCTTCATGGTGGCCAGTACTGCGAAGCTCATCGTGAGCATCAACCCAGCGTCCATGAAGCCATTTCGGACACCGCTGACCTCAGCAACTTCGGGGTCGAAGGTGAGAAACAGCAACGGTCGGTAGTTGGACACCACAAACACCGCGGTGAGTGCGGCCACCCCCAGCACCAAGAACACGTCGTTGCGCGATACGCCGAGGATGGAACCGAACAGTGTGGCGTCGATGCTGCGATTGACACGACGGAACAACGCTTTGAGCACCAGACCCAGCGCAAAACTGGCCGTGGTGATGACCCCGATAGCTGCGTCGGAACCAATGATACGCCGCTTGGTGACACGCCCGATGGCGAGGCCCGTGGCCAACCCCCATAGCCCGGCGCCAACGAAGAAGTTGAAGCCAACTGCAGCACTCACGGCGGCACCACCAAAAATGGAATGCGACAATCCGTGACCGAGATAGCTCATGCCCCGCAACGTGATGTACACGCTGAGCAACCCGCACAGCGCCCCCGCAATGACGGCCACCAGCATGGCCCGCACCACGAATGGTTGTCGGAACGGCTCCGAGAATGCGGTGGCCAACATCACATGGTTCATGCCGAGCGCAGACGAGCCATGCGGTCGACCACCATGGGTACACCCATGTGATCGAGGACGTCCATAGGGGCACCGTACGTTTGCTCCAGTACGAACGGCGTGAGAACTTCGGTGGGCGTGCCCTCACCGGTGATACGAGTATTGACGCATACGAGCTTGGGAAGGTGAGCAGCAATGCCATTCAGGTCGTGGGTGGTGAGGGCCACTGCCAATCCGCTCATGTTGAGATCCGACAGCAGGTGAAGCACCTCGTGACGGGTGCGTACGTCGACGCCCGAGGTGGGCTCGTCAAGCAGCAGAAGGTGCGGGTCGCCCATGAGGGCGCGGGCCAAGAACACACGCTGCTGTTGACCTCCAGAGAGGGCTCGGATATGGCGCCCACCCAGTCCCCCCACACCCAGCTTCTCCAACAAATCGTCCACCAATTGCTGCTCGCCCTTGGCTCGCCACGGCAGGCGATGGCTGCGATGACGCGACATGAGCACCACTTCGGTGACCGTCACCGGGAAATTCCAGTTGACGGTCTCCAGTTGCGGTACATAACCCACCCGTAGATCATCAGCCCGCTGCACCGTGCCGGAACGGGGCTGGACGCTGCCGAGCAACGCTCGCAACATGGTTGTCTTGCCTGAACCAGATGGACCCACTATGCCGACGAAGTCTCCACTGTTCAATGAAAAATGGATGTGTTCGAGTACTGCTGGGCCGTCGTAGCCTACGGTGATGCCTTCAAGCGATACCAGTGGGCGGGAAGTAGCAGGAAGCGTGTCGATCATTGTGGGTACCTTGCCGAATCCTTAGTTACGTCGGTTACGTCGAGGGCGTCAATGCTGGCAGGGTCGCCACCCAATGCTTTGACCATGGTTGAGAAATCGAACTTCATGAGCCCGAGATAAGAATGGTTCTTGTCACCAGGTGCACCGGGGAGATCATCGTCGCGCAGGGTATCCACGTAATTGACACCCGCTTCCTTGCCGATTTGCTCCAATACGGGCGATGGAAATACTTCGGATCCAAAGATGGCAGGCACCCCGACCTTCTTGATCTGAGCAATGAGATCAGCAACTTCCCGAGGCGTGGGCTCCTCAAAGTCGGTGACTTGGATGGCGCCGATGATCTTCCAGTTATACGTCTGCGCGAAATACGCATAGGCATCGTGATAGGTGAGCAACTGCCGATTTTGTGGCTTGACGGTGTCCGAAGCAGTTCGGAATGCCGTATCCAAGGCGTGGATCTTGTCGATGAACGCAGTGGCATTGGCCTCGTAGGCGTTGGCGTTGGCGGGATCGGCCACCTTCATGGCATCAGCCGATATGCGCGCATAGCAAGCGGCCAACGGCGGGTCCGTCCAAAGGTGAGGATTGGGTTTCCCCCCCTCCTTAGGGAAGGAGAAGTCGTACAACTCTTGGTCTGGCGAGATGGTGCGAGTGCCAACCTCTACCACCGCGCTGCCCGGCGAAGCGTTGGCAGTAGCCAGGTCTTTGGTTGGCTCCTCCAACTTCAACCCGTTGACAATGACCAGATTGGCCTCCGACAGCACCTTGGCCACACTGGGCCGGGGTTCAAAAGTATGACTGTTGGTGCCCTCCGGCACGATACCCTCGACGTCGGCCAAATTCCCTGCGATGTTGGCCACAATTGAAGTGATGGGCGCCACTGTGGTGGCAATCTTGAGTCGCTGACCGGCCGCAATTGGCTGCAGCCCGACAAACGAACTGCTGGGCAGACAGGAGTACCAGTCAGCGGAAGACGACGTTGACCCGGAGGTGACCGGGCCCGTGGCAATTTCTGCCACCGTGGTGTCAACCGGTTTGGTGGAGGTAGACGACGCGCATGCACTCGTCACACCCAACACGCACATCGCTGCAGCTGTCAGAGAGAGTGAAGACCCGAACACCCTTACAACTTAACGCGTCCAGTTTGCAACAGGTAGACGAGGCCTATGTGCCCTTCAGCACCCATTCCATACCGGCAGCAGTGTCGCGCACCTCAACCCCAGCACCATCGAGGCCATCACGGATGGCATCGGACAGGGCCCAGTCCTTCTGTTCCCGAGCGGCCCGGCGAGCCTGTAACGCCACTTCGATCACCGGTCCCAGTACCTCACGGGGGTCACGGGCGCCGTCCACAGCAACCTCGCCCAGCCGCACAATCAGGGACCGGGCAATGGCTCGGGCCCGCTCGCGCTCGTCGGTGGTGGAGGTGTCCGAAGCCCATTCTTCCAGGGCTTCATCGAGTTCGAGGATGGCGGTGACTGCTCCCGGTACGTCGCCCGAGTCGATCGAGCATCGCCCCCGCGACTCAATTGCCGTGGCGGCGTCGAGCACCGATCGGGCCGGCACTGCGACCAGCGTGGCTTCTTCGGACGCCGAACTCTGCGTTGAGTCAGGAAGGATCCTGGCGGTGGTGCCGTGCCCTGCACCAGCGTCACGCAGGACGTCGATGGGAAGCGAAGTCCCCATCTCGTAGCGCGCCACCTGCTGACCGGCGCGTCGTACCGTGACGCCACCCCGCCCAGCCACCGTGAACGTGTCACTGTCGAGGTCGAGCATGCAAGCGGTGTGCTCATCCACCCCCAGCACCCAGACGTCGGCGGGAAGTTGCTCCTCCATGATGCGGAGCCGACGCTCCCCGAGATAACAGAATCGAGTGTCATGGTTACCGCCTTCGGCATTGTCGAAATGCGGAATCACTGCCGCTTCAATACCGTGTGCGCTTATGAGATCGAGACCCTCCAACCAAGTGGGCGCCTCCCCACATTTGTAGATCTCATATACGGGCACACTGACGCAACCCACCGTGAGGGCCGCCGCGCTCGACATCACCACCACACTGCCGTCGTTCAGCTTGTCCGCCAACAGGCCAGCCATGCCTACGGCCTTCCACTGTCGAAGCGCATAGCTGGGTGACCCAGGACCGGTGAAAACCCAACGGGCTTCACGGATACGGCTCACGGCAGTGGCCAACACCAACGAACTCTCGTCGGCTGAACGCAGCGTGGCCACACCGATACGGGTGCGCACACTGCGATCGAAGTACTCCAGCGCCCTGGCCGTAATGTCGTCGGCGTTCTCCTGGAAACCGTATGGGGTGTCGAGCAGTGCTGTGGCACCTTGGGCCCGGGCCAGTAACTCCCGATGTACTCCGGTCATGGTTGGGGTGGTTTCCCCCGAGCCCATGATGGCGAGTGTGCCTTTCATGCAAATACTCCGGTGGTGACGGCACGCAGCAGCGAGTCGGCGACGCGCTCAGGAAATTGGGCGTGAAGATCGTGATCTGCGGGTGAGAACCATTCCACTTCAGACCGGGGGTGCGCTTTCATGGCTCGTGTGATGGCTACGCGTTTGTCGCTGGTCCAGTTTGCGGTGCCCGAATCAGCGGGCATCCACAAAATGGGTTCGGCCACTGCTGGCAGGCGCTCGAACGGCATATGTTGCCACAGTCCGTGCAACACCTCCAGATGGTGTTCGAAACTCAACCAAGGCGCCACCGTGCCGTCGGGGCGGACTTCGACGTTGGCCATCGTGCCGGTGATGCCGGTCTCCGGCCAATCTGGATGGGCATCGCGTATCCACGACTCGAACTGGGTGAAGGGGGTACCGGCGAACTTGGGGGGCGCCAGAGCCGTTTTGCATTCTTCCCAGCTTGGAAAGTGAGTGGAGAGATCGATGAAGCCACCATCCACCGCCACCACACCCGACGCAAGCCCCGGATGAGCGGCGGCCAGTTCCACCACCACGTTGGCTCCCCACGATTGGCCAACCACCACCGGGTACTGAAGGTTCAGCCGATCCACCAATGACGCCAGATCGCCGGACACGGTGGTCATCTCATATCCGGTTTCGGGCTTGTCGGATTGACCGTGGCCACGCTGATCGATGGCGATGGCACGCGCTCCCGAGGCCCGCAGCGTACGCGCCACCCCGTCCCACAGCCGAGCGTTGGACGCCAGACCGTGCACCAGTACGAATACCGGTACATCGACGGGAGCAGTTGGCTTCCAGTCGACCACCTCCAAGCCGATACCTGACGCCACCTCCACCCGGTACTGCTCGGGGGCGTCATCGGGCTCGGAGATCACGTCGCAGATCATGGCCGCAGCTCGAACCGTACCGAGACTGACCCCTATCCCAACCCCACGCGAGGACGGCCGGAGTGACACGTCAGACGCCGACAACGGCGCAGGCTGCACCAAGCGCCAGAACCACTTTTCAGTACGCCAATCGCGCCGAAAACCCCTACGAGGCCGACAATGATCCAATCACGAGAGATTTCGCAAATTCATTGACAAAATTTTAGCCCGCGGTACGGGATCAGATCTCGAACTCGCTCATCGCGCCGTTCCGTTGCGCCCTGCTCGATCCAACTTACGATCTTCGGGTTGGCTCCGAAGTCGTCAAACCGACGACACTCGCATGGCTTCCATCATTTCCCGCAACAACCGCTTCTATGTCGTCGTCTCTGCCGGAGTCGACCCTGCCACCGGTCACGAACGCCAACGATGGCACGCAGCCGGCACATCGCAAGCCCGCGTGGACGAAACGCCATCACCCTCGGCGACTACCTGACCAACAGGTGGCTGCCTGAACGGCAACGTCGAGTCCGCGCCGGCACCGCCTACCGCTACGGGTGGACGATCGAGCGCTACATCGTCCCGACCGTCGGGCGATACGCGCTCAGGTCGATCCGCACCGACCACCTCAACGGCTACTACACAACGCTCACCGCAACCGGCCACCACCGCGAACGGCTCGCCACCAAGCCTGGCCACAAAGTTCATCTCATCGTGCGTAGCGCGCTCACCCAAACCACCGAGCAAGGCCTCACCCGCACCAACATCGCGCTACGAGCGCAACGACTGCGACCGCACGCCTGCCCCGCAAGCAACAGATATGGACCGCCACCGAGCTCACCACCTTTTTTGAACACCGCCGACCGGCATCGCGGGGTTGCGGTGGGCGACTGGAACGCTGGCCTGCATTGGAACGTGACGGGGACTTAGTGTCGATCGTGGCGTGGCGACGGTCGCAGCCGGGTTCTTCTCGTTCGTCACACGTTTGGTCACACGGCGACGATGTTCTGTGCGTTCTCGGCTCGGTGGTCGGGCCTCCGTGACAGAAGGGATCAAATCATGCCGATATTCATCGACGTACACACCATCGAGGGGGGTGTTTCGGCTACCGACGTTGCCGCAGCCCACCAAGCTGACCTGGCGATTCAGGGCAGTCACAATGTGAACTACATGCGCTACTGGGTCGATGAGGAGGCGGGGAAGATCTTCTGCCTAGTGGAGGCGCCCGACGCCGAGGCGGCACACCGTGTCCACAGCGAGGCTCACGGCCTCGTCGCCGGCGAGATCTATCAAGTCAGTGAGCACACGTGACTGTCACTGTTGACGGACTGTTAGCTGCAGCAGAGCGGAAGTGGCTTGGTAACTGGACCGACGGTCCGACTGAGCCACTCGGTGCCGGTCTGCCGCTGGGCTCGACCGCACCGGACCTCGCCATGCTCGACGAGACCGGGGCCACGCGCCAGTTGTCGGAATTCTGGGCCGACGGTCCGGCGCTGATCATGTTCTGGCGACACTTCGGCTGCGGTTGTGGC
>JAYVGK010000427.1:0-5048 GCA_043772215.1 Acidimicrobiales bacterium
GATGCCAGCTACATCGGTGACCTCGTGCAAACCCTCCACTAATTGGGCCACTCGGGTTCCCAACATTGCGCCAATGCCTGTGATGAGCACTCGCACTAAGGCATCACACCTTCTGCTTGGTCGTCGTTGCCTCGACGTGGCAGCTCCGCCTCGGGCCGCATAGTGGGAAAGAGAATCACATCGCGAATGCTCTGCGTGTCCGTGAGCAGCATCACCAGGCGGTCCACTCCGATACCGAGGCCACCGGTGGGCGGCAGACCAAACTCCAAAGCACGTAGGTAGTCATGGTCCATGGCCATGGCCTCATCGTCATAGTCACTTTGGCGGACCTGATCTTCGAAACGCGATCGTTGCTCGTCCGGGTCCTGCAATTCGGAGTAGCCGTTGCACAACTCACGGCCGGCCACGATGGCCTCGAAGCGCTCGGTCATGCCCGGCTGGGAACGGTGATTGCGCGCCAGAGGAGACACTTCTTTGGGGTAGTCACACACGAACACGGGCGACCACAACGTATGTTCACAGAGCTTCTCGTAGAGCTCGAGAAGTAACTTTCCCGGACCGTATCCGGCCTTCACCTCCACATTATGCGTATGGCACAGTGCTCGGATCTCATCTAACGGAGTGTCGATGCTGACATCAGTGCCGGTGGCCTCTTGGGCCAACTCCGTGAGCGTGCACCGTCTCCATGGAGGCGTCAGATCTAGTTCTCGGCCGTTGTACGACAGCACCGGCGAGCCCGTGATCTGAGTGGCCAAGAACGCACACAGCTCCTCGGTGAGGCGCATCTGATCCGTGTAATCCCAATAGGCGGCATACAACTCCACCATGGTGAACTCAGGATTGTGACGCGGGCTGATGCCCTCGTTCCGGAATACACGACCTATTTCGAACACACGCTCTAACCCACCCACCACAAGACGCTTGAGGTAGAGCTCCGGCGCGATCCGCAGGAACAATTCCATGTCCAGTGCGTTGTGGTGGGTGACGAATGGCTTTGCCAATGCCCCGCCGGCCAATGGTTGCAGCAACGGCGTTTCCACCTCGATGAATGACAGATCCTCCAAGTAGGTCCGCATCAGCGAGATGGCCCGGCTCCGGTTGCGCAGTGCCATGTTGGCCTCCGGGTTCACCACTAAGTCCACATATCGTTGCCGATAGCGCGTCTCCACGTCGGAGAGCCCATGGAACTTGTCGGGGAAGGGGCGACGCGCCTTGGCCAGCAGTTGCCAGTCGCGTACCTTGATGGACAGCTCGCCCTTCTTGGTGGTCATCACCTCCCCGGTGACCCCTATCCAATCGCCCAAGCCGAGTGCCGTGAACAGTTCGAAGTCCGGAGTGACGTCGGCCGGTCCGAAGAGTTGGATACGGCCGGTGGCGTCTTGGAGTTGACCGAACGTGAGCTTGCCCTGTCCTCTACGCAGCATGAGCCGCCCGGCCACAGTCACGGTTTCCGAGGTCTCTGTCCCCGCCTCCAGATGGCCATGACTCGCCGCCAATGACGCCGCCGTGGTACTGGGATGGAACTGATACGGGATGCTCAGACGGTCACTCATGGCGCCGGACAGTCTGGCTTATCACTTCTGGACCACTCACTCAATTGGGGAGGTTCTTTTCGTAGATCAGACGCAGACCGTGCAAGGTGACCCACGCGTCATGGGTGGAGATGCAACGCGAATACTGTGAGATCAGCGCCCCCAAACCGCCCGTGGATATGGCGGTGAACGGACCGATCTCGGCCTCGAATCGATCACACATTCCATCGATCATGGACGAATAGCCGTAGAGGGCCCCTGATTGAAGAGACTCCACCGTGGACTTGCCGATGACGTTACGCGGCTCCACCAGTTCCACCCGGCGCAATGCTGCTGCTCTGTTGAACAGCGCATCCATGCTGATCTCCACACCCGGGATGATGGCTCCGCCCAAGTACTCACCCTTGGGCGAGATCACATCGAAGGTGGTGGCCGTACCGAAATCAACCACCACCACGGGTGCGCCATAGCGATCCATGGCGCCCACGGCGTTGGCGATGCGGTCGGCCCCAACTTCCTTGGGATTGTCATAGAGCACCGGTATCCCCGTCTTCACTCCCGGCTCCAGCACGGTGGGTAGCCACCCCAGATAGCGCTCACACATTCGCCGAAGGTGGGCCGTGGCGCGCGGTACCCCGGAGCAGATGGCTACGCCGTTCACGGTGTCGGGCCCGAATGCGTCTCCGCGTACCGACAAGAACTGGCGGAACAACATGGCCAGTTCATCAGGAGTGCGCTCGGCGTTGGTGGCGATGCGCCAATGGTCGGCCAACTCCGAACCGTGGCTATGGCCGTTGGCGTCGCACGGGTAGATACCGATGACTGTTTGGGTGTTGCCGACGTCGATGACGATGAGCACCGGGCGACCTTAACGGTTGGCCGTGACCGCTAATGAAGCGGTGGCGCCAATGTTGTCGATGAGGCGAGCCCGGCCCACCCTCACGGCCACCAAAAGTCGCACGGCACCGGCCAGGACCGCAGGTACAGTCAGCGTTGCCGGGTGAACCACCTCGGCATAGTCGACGGATTCGATGACGGAATCGTTGGTCAAGAGGTTGAGCATGAGGTTGCGCACCAACGACGGATCGCTCACACCGTCACGTTCGATGGCCAGGCGACCCGCTTCCAGGGTTTGGTAGATCACCGCCGCCTGCACCCGTTGGTCGGTACTGAGGTACCGGTTGCGGCTGGATCGAGCCAATCCGCTGACCTCTCGCACTGTGGGGCAAGCCACGATCTCCACGGGTATCGACAGGTCCATGGTCATGCACCGAATCACGGCCAACTGTTGAAAATCCTTCTCACCAAAATACGCCCGGCAAGGCCCCACGATGTTGAAGAGCTTGGCCACCACCGTGGCCACCCCGTCGAAGTGGCCCGGGCGGGCCAGCCCATCGAGCACATCGGTGATCCCCGCCACGTGCACAGAGGTGAGCACCCCTTGCGATCCATACGGGTACATCTCGGCCACCGTGGGGACGAACAGCAAGGTGGCCCCTGCCGCCTCCGCCAGTTGGTGGTCGCCGTCGAGATCGCGGGGATAGGCGGCCAGGTCATCGGTGGGGGCGAACTGAAGAGGGTTGATGAAAATGGAGGTGACCACCACGTCGTTGTCAGCCGCCGCCGCTGTCACCAATGCGCCGTGTCCGTCGTGCAGGGCGCCCATGGTTGGCACCAGAGCGACCCGTGCACCACGAGACTGGGCGGTTGCCAGCCGCGCCCTGAGGGCGTCAATGGTATGGATGCGCTCCAGCCCAGCTTGGATGGGAGCGGGAGGCATAGGCGCAGGCCCAGTCCTTGGCGGACTCAGAGCCCTTCGGCGGCCAACGCCACCAGTTCGCGTCCCACTGGACCCAACTGGCGTTGCATGAGACTCTCGATGACAGTGATGGCCTGCGGTCCGGATTGCAGTAACCCGGCATACAGCAGGTACCCGCCCAGCACCCCTTGGAGCCGATCACTGATTTCGTCTTGGTGGATGAGGATCCGGTCCCCGGCATTCAGCCACAGCTTGAGTTGGGGGTAGAGCGCCGACAACACCGCACGACCGTCATCATGAGATCCGAACGGGACGTGCACGTACGGCAGATTCAATTCCTCGTAGGCGTGCAGATTGTGGGGCGAGGGCATGAGCGACACCACTCGGGCAAAACCGTGCTCACGAATCCAAATGATTTCCTCATGGCGGCGGACCCGACGATGGTTGGCGGTATAGCCGCCGGGACGCTCGCAGAACGCCACGCTGTCCTTGATGACCCAAGAAAAATTGCGAGGCTCGATGCCCTTGGCCCACTTGCCCCTCATCGGGCTCCCATTCGGTTCGCGTACCCCATGCGGCGCTGGACGTTACCGGCTATCTCGTACCACTGTGTCCTCTTGTGCCGGTATTCCACCCAGATTGGATGAGGAATTCCATCCGGAACGCAACAATGTCCGCCGAACCAGCGCTGCAAACTCCTGCGGATGGCTGGAGTGGGCCCCATGACCAGCTCCGGTGACTACCGCCAGTTCAACATTGGGGAGGCCGGCGGCGAACTCCTGGGCGGCGCGTTGATGATGGGCCAAGGACTCGCTGCCATAAGCCACCACTGCGGGCACACCACAGTCCGCCAAAGAGAACGGGGGCGGCCCGGTGCGCAACGAGCGCAAGTCAGCAATCAATGCCTCACCCTCGTGGAGTCGAGCCTGGCGGGTGGCAATGGGCAGCCGCTCCCAGATATGAGATCCCACGATCCGCCGCATGAACGCCTCGGCCGCTGCCTCGGGGCCGTGGGCATCGGCTATGGCAAGGGTGGATGATCCGGCTGACGCTGGCCACCAGGGCGCCCATGACATCGGCGGTTCGTAGGCCAGCAAACCCTCGATCTGCTCGGTACCGCTTTCGATGGCCACCCCCACGGCCACCACGGCGCCGTAGCTATGGCCAACGATGAGCACATGGGCCTGGCCGTTGATGATCGATCGAAGGTCGCCGCATTGATCGGCAAATAGGGCCCTATGGGCGCTGACCCCCTCCGAACGGGCGTATCCCCGGCGGTCATAGGCCACCGTGATGACGTCACCAAGTTGCGAGCGCACCCGATTGAAACTCGTGGACCGGTCCATCACTCCATGGACGAACACCACCGTTGGTAGGTAGCCGAATTGTGATCGAAGGGAGTCGAGAGGCCGGTCGAGCGCCGAAGCGAAGCGGCGGAGCGCAACCCCAGTGCGGAAGCCATCGTCCCCGCTGGCTCCCCGCACATCCACATACAACGGTTGGTCAGGGCCGCTGGCCCACAAGATGGATCAGGCCTGGGCCGGGCGGGGCCGCACGGCATAACCGGACGGCGTCTGGTCGTCATCGCCACCCTTTATGGCATTGCCGAGGCGGTTACGTACTCGGCGTAGTCCCGATCGGCGAGCGCCGACCAGGACGAGTTCTGGGGCGGGTACATCGATGAGGACAGGGCGATCGAGTAGCGGCAATTTGGCAATGTCGGGGTCCTTGGTCCAATCATCGAGGGAGCCAAAGAT
>JAYVGK010000428.1:0-2282 GCA_043772215.1 Acidimicrobiales bacterium
CAATCCGCTGGCCAGAATGCGACAGAACACGCACCGCTGCGCCGCCTCGGCAGCGATGCCGTGGGACGCATCATCACGCTCCTGCCTGGTGGCCTGGGCGATGTACTCGCCCCGCCACCCTGCCCACAGGCGGCCAAGGGTCACAGAGCCACCTCGGTAGTGCCTGTTTTGTTGGCGATGTCGGCCAGTACGCGATCCCGGAACGCCTCCACGCCTACGCCCCGCTCCACGTCCACCCCACGGGCATTGACCCCCACCGTATGGGCGCTTACGTCATCGTCACCCACCACCAACACATACGGCAGCTTCTCCAGCTTGGCTTTGCGGATACGGCCTCCCAATGCCTCCGACGCATCCACCACATCCACCCGGATGCCAGCCGTCCGCAACATGTCAGCAACTACGCGTGCATACGGATCGTGATCATCACGAACACCCAGTACACGTACCTGTACGGGAGCCAACCAGGTGGGAAAGGCCCCTGCATAGTGTTCCAGCAACACACCAAAGAAACGCTCGATGGAGCCAAACAAAGCCCTATGCAGCATCACCGGCCGCTGACGGGTGTTGTCGGCCCCCACATATTCAAGGTCGAAACGCTCTGGCATGTTGAAGTCGTACTGGATGGTGGACAGCTGCCACTTGCGACCAATGGCATCACGCACGTCGATGTCGATCTTGGGACCATAGAAGGCAGCGTCGCCCTCCTTGATCTTGTAGGGGATGCCTTCACTCTCCACCGCTTCGCGCAAATAGCGGGTGGCTTTCTCCCAACCCTCGTCGGTACCCACGGACTTGTCTGGGTCACGGGTGGACAGGTTGGCCTCGAAATCGTGGAAACCGAAAGCGCGCAGCAGATCCAACACGAAGCGCAGCAGCGACTTGATTTCATCGGCCACTTGCTCTTGCGTACAAAAGATGTGCGAGTCGTCCTGGGTGAAGCCCCGGATGCGCATGAGGCCGTGCAGGGTGCCGGCCCGTTCGTAGCGGTACACAGTGCCCAATTCGAACAGCCGCATGGGCAGCTCACGATAGGAACGCTGCCGGGCATCGAAGATGAGGCAGTGCATGGGGCAGTTCATGGGCTTCGGGTAATAGACGCCGTTGTCCATCTCCATGGGCGGGTACATGCCGTCTTTGTAGAAACCCAGATGACCGGATGTTTCGAACAGTTTGGCGTTGGCCAGATGCGGCGTGTACGCAAACTCGTATCCGCCGGTGGCGTGACGCTCCCGGGAGTAGTCCTCCATGGTCTTGCGGATGATGGCGCCCTTGGGATGCCATACCGCCAACCCGCCGCCAAGGAGTTCCGACGGAAAGCTGAGCAGGTCCAACTCCACCGCCAATTTGCGGTGATCTCGCTTCTCAGCTTCTTCCAACTGATGTAGATGATCGGCCAGTGCCTGCTTGGACTCCCATGCCGTGCCGTAGATGCGCTGCAGCATGGGCAGCTTCTCGTTACCCCGCCAGTAGGCCCCGGCTACGCGCATCAGCTTGAAATGACCCAGCCGCTTGGTTGACGGCACGTGCGGGCCCAGGCACAAATCCACGAACTCGGGGCTGTTGCGATAAAAGCTCACCACCGTGGCCCCGCCCCCCTCGGCTGCGTCCTCGGCTCCCCCCACCCCCCGGATGATCTCGGTTTTATAGGGCTGATCGGCAAATAGAGCTAGCCCGTCGGCCTGGTTCAACTCGCCCCGGGTGAAGGGTTGATCCAACGCCATGATGGCGCGCATGGCCGCCTCGATGCGTTCCAGATCGGCTTCCACGAAGCGGGCTCCGGCAGGCAGTTCGAAGTCGTAATAAAAACCATTGTCAATGGCCGGTCCAATGGCGTACTTGGCCCCGGGCCACATGGCGGTGACCGCCTGGGCCAACACATGGGCGGTGGAGTGACGCAGCACATGGCGGCCATCCTCGGTACCTTCGGTGATGATGGCCACCGATGCCCCGTCGGGCAGCGCACGGTTGAGATCCCACTCGTGGCCGTCCACCACCGCCGCCAATGCCGCCTTGGCCAAGCCCCGGCCGATGGATGCCGCCAGGTCCGCAGTAGTGGCACCGACGTCCAACTGTTTGGGTGAACCATCGGGGAGAGTGACCGTGATCTGCGACATTGGGCCACGTTACCGCCGGTCCGAGTGAGCCCAAGGACCCATTTTTGTCACTCTCAGCGCTGGATTCACACACTTTGATGAATGCATTTGACCTAAAGCTGTCGATTCTGACCTCATGGCTGAACCATTGCCGAGGTGGAAAACATGCTGAATCGGGCTTCACGT
>JAYVGK010000429.1:0-3093 GCA_043772215.1 Acidimicrobiales bacterium
ACGGCGTCGTGCCCATCAACGAATGTGGGATACGTCGGAACCGACGATGGACCACCAGCCACGATATCGGCGTAAACGCCAGCGAACAGTGCTCGGAACGTGTCCGGATAGCCCTCCACGTGGCCCGCCGGGTAGGCCGACGTGGCTGCAGCAGAGGGGTACATGAGCCCGGGGTCGCGTTTGCGGAGTTCGTTGGGGCGACCACGATGCCCCACCCACAGATCCTCCGGGTTTTCCTGGCACCACGCCAACGAAGACTGTGATCCATTGATCTCCCACGACATGGCGTTCTTGCGGCCAGCCGACACCTGCGAGATGGTGCAGGTGCCCCGAGCCCCGTTGGCAAAACGCACCAGCATCCCCGCCGCATCGTCGGACACCACATGTTCGGTCACACGCTCAACGTCTCCCACCGAGTGGGCCGCAAAGGTCTCCACGTCACCTGTGGGCCGTTGGCGCGACGTGATGAAGGTATGTAGATCGGCGAACACTTCGGTGATGGCAGAGCCCGATACGAACTGAACATTGTCGAACCAGTGGCTACCGATATCAGCCACCGCCCGAAGCGCACCGGCTCTTTCGGCCACCAGTCGCCAATTCCAGTCGGTCTCCAACAGCAACCAATCCTGCAGGTATCCACCACTCACCAAGCGGACCTGTCCCAGTTCGGCGTTGGCCACCATGGCCTGCGCCTGATGCACCAGTGGGTAGTAACGCTGGTTGAAGCACACCGCATGCACCACATCTGAGCGTTGAGCAAGCGCCACCAGATCCGCCGACTCCACCGCAGTGACACCAAGCGGCTTCTCACAAACAACGTGTTTGCCTGCTGCGATGACAGCGGCGGCTTGGGCGTGATGTACATCGTTGGGCGACGTGATGTGCACTGCGTGAACGGCCGGATCGGCCAATAAATCTTGGACCGAGTGATACACCCTGGGCAGGTTGGCGGACTCGGCCTTGACCTGGGCCCGCTTCGGAGTGGAACCCACGATGCCCACCACATTGACTCCCAGTCGACGTAGCGCCTCAATGTGAGTGACACCCATGAATCCAGTGCCGATGACGCCGACATTGATGGACGCAAGTTCGGCACTCATGCCCGAATGATGACACCGATGCCAGCTACGCCCCAGCTTTCAGCACGGGCACCTCAGGCGCATTGGTCCTTATCGTGTGAACAAGTCGTTCGCCACCGGGCAACGAAGCCAAGCAACTGTCGGTCAACCAACGCACTCGCCCAAACCCTCCTTGCGCAGTTCGGTACGAAGAGTTTCCAGTCGGGTGCGGCCTTCAGTCACGCTGAGTTGTCCATTGGACACCCTGACTGGGATGGCAGCGGCCTCTTGCAACTGAGCGTCCAAGGTATTGCGTAACCCCGAAGGTCCCTGCAACGCCTTGAGTTGCCGGCGCAATCCTTCAGTACTCTGGCGCAACTCATCCGCTTTGCGTTTGGCCGCCGCATCCACGCCGAGCGCATGACCCACATCCCCGGCCAAGGAAATCTGGGCCCTGGTAGCCGAACAACGCAGGTTGACACCTTTGATGAATGCTGCCCGAGCCACTTGTTCGCCTTTGGTTTTGGCGACGTTGTTGAGTGAGGATCCGCAGCCGCCGAGAGCGATTGCCCACAGTGCGACCACAATCAGCTTGACGTGCGGCCCGACCTTCATCAGTTGACCTTGCGATATTTCCAGATGGCCAACGGTGCCAGTATGAGAACCATTCCTATACTCCAAGCGATCGAGATGATGACCTTGGTGGCCGTGGGCCCTCCCAAAACGCAAGCCCGGATGGCGCCCACAGCTGCACTCAAGGGCTGATTGCGAGCCCAGAACGCCAACGGCCTGGGCATCGACTCAGCGTTGACGAAAGCGGTGGAGGCAAAGGTGAGCGGGGCAATGAGGGGGAATGCCGCCGCCTGGGCCGCCTCGGCGTTGGGCACACTGAGGCCGATGAAGGCAAACAGCCAGCACAACGAAAACCCGAACAACAGCAGCACCAGCATGCCGCCAACAAACGGCAACACCCCGGCATGGAGACGAAACCCCACCAGGAATCCCACGATGGTCATCAATGCGAATACGAATACGTTGCGGAAGGTGTCGGCCAACGTGCGCCCGGCCAGCACTGCCGATCGTGACATGGGCAGTGAGCGCATGCGCTCGATGAGACCCTTGGTTCGGTCTTCGGCCAGTCCCACCGCAGTGTTGATGGCGCCAAAGCTCACCGTTTGGGCAAAGATACCGGGCATCAGAAAGTCCACATAACGCACGCCGGGGATCTTGATGGCGCCCCCGAACACGTAGCGGAACATCAACACGAAGATCACCGGTTGGACGGTGGCGAACACCAGTAGTTGAGGCACCCGACGCACCGTGACCAAGTTGCGCCACACCATGGCCATGGTGTCTCGCACCGCCCACCCCAGTCCGCCAGACGGTGCCTCGTGACGGGTGGAGCCGACGCCCGATGTCGTGACCGCCGCGGGCGTGGTGAGTTGCGTGGTCATTGCACACCTGATTTCTTGGACTTCTTCGGCTGTTTGCCGGATGTTTCGGTGACCGACGACGTACTGACGGCCCCCGTGAGGGTGAGGAACACATCGTCCAGCGTGGGCTCGTGTACCGCAACCGCGATGGGCACGAGTTCTCCATCAAGACGGTTCAACACACTGCGCAATGTGGTGGGACCATCCTGCATCACCACCCGCACGATGGCGGCGCCGGCTTGGTCACGGGTGGGGTGGTGCCCATCGAGCGCTGCCATGGCAGCATCGACAGCAGCCCGATGCGGATAGGTGAGCTCGATGATGGTGTCACCCAATCGGCTCTTCAGCTCGCTGGCGGTACCTTCGGCCACCACTGCTCCCCCATCGATGACCACGATCCGGTCGGCGAGGCGGTCGGCTTCCTCCAGGTACTGCGTGGTGAGTAGCACCGTGGTGCCGTCTGCCACCAGTTCCTCGATCACCGACCACAGCCCGGCACGACTGGCGGGATCGAGGCCAGTGGTGGGCTCGTCCAAGAACAGTACGGGAGGCTGCGTGACGAGTGCGGCAGCCAAATCAAGACGTCGACGCATGCCACCGGA
>JAYVGK010000430.1:0-2965 GCA_043772215.1 Acidimicrobiales bacterium
CCCCGCCGCATTGCTCACCCGTCGGAGGGCGCTGCTTGGGCCGCCATGGAAGCACACCGCATAGGCCCTTCCCTGCACGGCAACGCCATCCGGAATGCCCGCCGGGCATCGACAAAGCTCCAGAGGAGACTCCGTAAGTAGTAGGGCCTTTCAGACACGCTTGAACAACGCTGCGCTGCCGTGTCGGCGAACCAGTGTGACGCCCGGACGATGGGCATAGCGCGCCACCAGCCGATTGCCAGATACGAGTAGATAGTGCTCCGTTGTGTTGCCGGTTGGCCAGTCAGCCCAGCGCTTGGCCCGAGGCACCAGTTCCTCCATCACTGCGTCGCTATCCAGTGGACGCCGGAGACCAGCGATCCACAACGTGAACGGCTCCAACTCAGGGCCGGCCAATCCAATGTCCGTGGTGTTGTAACGAGCAGCCGCCCAACGGGCCAGGGCGTAACCGTCCGCAGACACGATGGCCTGACGGGTGGTGCCCATCATCCTCGGTTGCCACGGCACTAGGACCGTCACGAAGGCTGCGCCTAGCGCTACAACCCTCGACCTCAACGTTAGCGGCGGCACCAACGACCCCACCCCGATGCCCGCAACTACGGCAGCCAATGGGATGGCCGTGAACACATTCTTGGCTATGCGGTATTGAGTAACTGGCGCATGGAACAACACACCATGCTGGAGCAGCCACAAACCCGAAGCCAGAGCCACCGGCACGGCCAACGCCACCAGAACCACAAATGCCACCGGCACCTTCGTCATCGTCAAACGAACACAGGCGACAATGCCCCACGCCACCAGTACGACTGGTACTAATCCACCCACCCGTCCGACGCTCAATGTAGTCACCGCACCCTCCCCCACTCCAAAGAACGCGCCACTGCTCAGATATCCGGAGCGGCGCAAGATCACCACTCCTACCGCCACAGCCAGCGCCAACACGCCCAGTGCCACACCGATGGCCCGGACGCCAAAACCGTTCTTGTCCCTACGCCACCAGGACCACGTGCCGACCGCCAACGCTGCTGGGACCACCAACGCCTGCTGCGGGTACGTGACAAACGATGCAATAGCGGTGGCGGCCGCCGCCGGAGCCCATCGCCACCATGAAACCTGCGCTTTCAATCCCGCCACCACCACCAGCACTCCACTCAGTGACAGCGCAATTCCTACCGCCTGGGAAAAAAAGAACTCATAAGTGATCATACCAACGGTGAATCGCCAGGCCACCAAGTAAAGACAAACCGCCACCAGGCCGGGCAGGGCAGTACGTCCGGGAGTCACCTCGCCAGCCAGAGCGGCCACCAGTGAAATGGCGACAGCAACCGAAGCCACCACCACAATCCAAGTGGCGGCGAGTGGCGTGGTCCCAGTGGACCAACTCAGCACTGCTGCAAGCACATGACCGCCAGGGGGATAGTTGGACAGGCCACCGAGTTGCGGCTCCACTCCTTGCACCAGTCGCTGATGCTCGACGATCCAGGCCGTCATGCTCACATGGCGGGCAGGGTCCACGCCGTATACGACGGGGCTATTGAGCGTCCGTTGAAGTCCACGCGACCACACCCCAACCAAGGCACCCGCAACTGCCACCAGTACCAACCACTCGGACGAGGAGATACGCAGTGGATGCGAGTCGGCGGAGTCAGAACGGCGAAAAGCGACACCGGCCACCACCACCGCCAAGGTCGCGGTGGTCAGCATCACACCAACGAACGAGGAACGCCCAAGGAGGTCCGCAGCTTTCATGGTGACGATGAGACATGAGGCTGCCACCGGCGGCACCACTGCGTAAATACTCAGCGCGCTGAGTTCTTGACGATTTTTGATCATCGACCGTCCAACTCATCGAGCAGACGCTGCATCCCTCCGCTGATGTCATCCAACTCCCGGAACGACGCATCAGAAGGCGATATGTTGGCCCCCCAGAACAACAGACCCTTGACGTCCACTCGTCCATCCACGCTGAACCTTGCTCGCACATCGGCTCGGGCGTGCCAAACCTCGGTGAGTCTCCCTACGATACCGTCGGCGGGATAGAGAGGCCGGGACCGGTTGCGTAGCGTCCACGCAAGGGGCGCCAGTGGGTCACCGTTGGAAGGCAAGATGCCCATACGACCCGCCAATTCGTCAAGGTTCTCGTGGTCGTCAAGCAGAGCAATGGCAGACGAGTCGGGGGTACCGGCGGCCCATACGAACAGACTCTGCAGGTTCGGTTGACCATCCGCAGTATGGAACAGCACCTGCAGATCGGGACGATGCACCCATAGATTCACCAGTTCATTGAGGGAAGCGCGCACCGGGGACCGAACAACCACGCCATTCGAGGTGAGATCAGACATGACTTTGCGCAGCACTTCGGATTCACGAGGAACCGGTTTGGCATCGGGGTTGCGCCACGTGCGCACAAAGAGTGTGGAGTACACCATCCACACCCCGCTACCCACCAGTAACGCAAACACCACCGCACCCACCAGCGAGTACGCCGCCGCCCGCTGAGCGCCACGGCCTCGACGCCCTTCGGACGTGATGAGCATCGTCATGGGCGGTGACGCTACCGGGCCGATGCGCGGCCCTTGCGGACCGCTGCGGTCTGGCAGGCTCGACCCGTGACCCATCGTCTCGTCATCGTGGCCCACGAGGTGGGGGCTTGGGTCCATCACCGCGCCGCTACCGCCGAGGTCGCGACCGCAGCCGGATGGCAGGTGACGTTGGTGATGGGTGGCCAGGGCGACCCGGTGCCGTTGGCTGACGGTGATGTACCCGCTCACCAATCTCTGCCCATGGCGCGCGGCCGCAGCGGACCGGGCGACATCGTGGCGTCGGTGTTGATGCTGCGCCGGGTGATGGGTAATGCCGAGGTGGTGGAGTTGGTGACCCTCAAACCCATCGTGTTCGCCATGGTGGCGTGGCGCACACTGCCCCGCCGGCGACGACCCCGTGTGGTGGCCACCTTTGCCGGTCT
>JAYVGK010000431.1:0-4188 GCA_043772215.1 Acidimicrobiales bacterium
TTGCGATGTGTGGCGGGTCGCTCCCTGGGCGACAGTTGGTGGCGGCGCTGTCCGGTGTGTCCAATCAGGTGCTTCTGGCCGCTGACTTCGACGTCCCCCTCACCTACGAGGACATGGCGGCGCGGGGCACGGCGCTGGGTGCGGCAGGTTTTGCCATCTATGACAATTCGGCCGATATGGTAAGTGTGACACGCGAGTTCAGCCGATTCCTGGCCGTGGAGTCGTGTGGACAGTGCCCTGCGTGCAAATCGGGATCCATGGCCATCACCGAGCGACTGGCCGCCATTGACGACGGTCGGGGCACCGATGCTGATCTCGGTGCCATTGCTGCTTCGTTGCGTACCGTCACCGACGCCAACCGGTGCTATCTCGGTACCGAGGAACTCAACGTGGTGTCGAGCATGCTGCGGGCCTTCCCCGAAGCGTTCGCCCAGCGCATCGAAGGGGTCACCGGGTCAAGTGGGGCCGTACTCATCCCTCTGGTGGTGGATATCGATGACGACGGCACGGTGACCTACGACGAGCGTCACGCCACCAAATTGCCGGACTGGACCTACGCCACCTCCTGACTCGGACCGGCCTGGACCGGGTAAACAGTTCCGGGCGAGCGCGGCAGATCAGCACGATCGATTCGTGGAAATCACATAGATCGTGGGTACTTTTCTGCCTAGAGCCACCTTTTCGCTACGGAGGGTGGACTTCACTGTGCCGACGTGCCGCGACCGAGTTCGAGCCGCCGGTAGCCTGTGGGTGTGCTGCGTTTCCTCACTGCTGGCGAGTCCCACGGCCAAGCCCTCACCGTCATCGTGGAGGGACTGCCAGCGGGGTTGCCAATCACCCTCGAACAAATCCAAGGGGAGTTGGCTCGCCGCCGCCTCGGCTACGGGCGCGGGCCACGCCAACGCTTCGAGCAAGACGAGGTCACCATCCTGGGCGGCGTCCGTCACGGTCGCACCCTGGGCTCGCCGGTGTCCATCCTCATCGCCAACTCCGAATGGCCCAAGTGGATGGACGAGATGAGTCCGGCCGCCGGAGCCACCACCAAGGCACTCACCCAACCGAGGCCGGGCCACGCCGACCTCACCGGAATGCAGAAGTACGGCTTCGATGATGCCCGTGATGTGTTGGAGCGAGCCAGTGCGCGCGAGACGGCGGCGCGTGTAGCGGCGGGGGCGCTGGCCAAGGCATTGCTGGCGACCGTAGGTACGCAGATCATCAGCCATGTCATCCAGATGGGACCGGTGCGGTCCAAGTCGGCGGCCCGGCCCACTCCGGCTGATCTTGCGCTGGTGGATGAGTCGGGGGTGCGCTGCTTCGATGCCGCCGCCGAAGCACTCATGATCACCGAAATCAAGGCAGCGGCCAAGGAGGGCGATTCGCTGGGCGGCATTGTGGAAGTGCTCGGCTACGGGGTGCCCGTGGGGTTAGGCAGCCATGTGCATTGGGACCGCAAGCTCGACGCGTTGTTGGCCCAAGCCCTGATGAGCATTCAGGCCGTGAAAGGAGTGGAGATCGGTGAGGGATTCGAAGTGGCCGGACGACGAGGCAGTGCCGCCCACGACCCCATAGTGTGGGACGCCACCGACGGTCGCTTTCGTCGGGAATCCACATTGGCCGGGGGTACCGAGGGCGGTATGAGTACCGGTGAGTTGTTGGTGGCCAGGGTGGCTATGAAGCCCCTGGCCACTCTCAATCGACCCACACTCCCCACGGTGGACGTGGTCACCAAGGAGGCCACGGTGTCGTTCAAGGAGCGCACCGATGTCACCGCCGTTCCAGCCATGGGTGTCATTGCCGAGTCCATGACGGCGCTCATCCTCGCCGACGAGGCCACCCGCAAATTCGGCGGTGATTCGGTGGCCGAGTTCACCCGCAACCATGGCGCGTTCATGGCCGGTATCAACGACCTCTGATGCCGGGCTCGGTCGCCACTCTCGGGGTACCGGCGCGTCATGTGTGTTTGGTGGGCATGATGGGCTCCGGCAAGACCACCATTGGGCGTCGATTGGCGCGATCACTTGGCCGTGACTTTGTGGACTCCGATGGCCTAGTGGTGGAGCGCACCGGTCTCAGTGTGGCGGAGATGTTTGCCCAGCATGGTGAACCGTGGTTTCGTACACAGGAAACGATGGCCCTCGACGAGGCCTTGAGTGCGGTGGACCCGGTGGTGCTGGCGGTGGCGGGAGGGGCTGTATTGGCCCCCGGTAACCGGGACTTGATGAGGTCTAAATCCACCGTGGTGTGGCTGCGGGCCACTGCCGACACCATCATCGGGCGTATCGGCGACGGTCGAGGCCGTCCGCTGTTGGCTGATGATCCCGCCGGATCCATTCGCCGCCTCGATGCCATTCGGCGGCCCATCTATGCCGAGGTCTCCCATGTGGTGATCGACGTGGACGCCGTTTCCATCGAGCGCGCCGTGATTCGCGCCGTGCGGGCCCTCACCGTCTGAACTCTCACCGTCTGAACTCTCACCGTCTGAACTCTCACCGTCTGAACCCAGCCACTGACCATCACCGTGCGGCGGGGCATCGTCGGGAACAATCGGGAACCGGTATGCAACACGGTGACGTCTATGTGCTTATGAAACCTGCACGGTTGATCCACCGCCGCCATATGCCGATGTCATCGCTGTGAACCCAGTGCGCTCGGTTGGAGGACCTGTGTCTCGATCAATTTCCCTCAAGACCATCACGATCTTTATGTCCTTGGCCGTGATGATGTCCTCCGTGGTTGCCGCCCGTGCCGATACCACCAGCGTACCGAGCACCACCGGTTCGAATACCACCGGTGCCAGATCGGGATATCCCGGCCTCAAGGCAGCACCTGATGATGGTCACCTCAAGGTGGAGTTGGCGTCGCCCAGCGGCAAGTTGCGGGGTCTCGAGCAGGCGGTGGAACTGCGCTGGGTGTTCGACCGCCCAGTGGTTGACCTCACCGGCTTGGCCGAGCAACGCGACCCGTCGCAGTTCATCACCATGTCGCCGGCCGTCCCCGGACAGTATCGATGGGCATCGAGTCGGACCCTGATCTTCACACCTGACGAACCGGTGAAGGCTTCGTCGTCTTACACCGTGACGCTGGCCGGGCTCACCGGCCTCGACGGCTCCACCATGGTGGTGCCGTCCACATTGGCCTTCACCACGCCCACGGTCACCTGCGCCGTGAAAGATGTGGATTCCGAAGATCAATTGATAAGTACAGATACTGTCATCACACTGAGCTGCGACCAACAAGTTGATCTGCGGGCGCTGGCGGCCAAGGTGGTGCTGCAGGTGGTGCCCTCGGCGATGAACCCGGCGGAGTTCCAACCGGCTCCCGAGGATTTGGCGGCAATGCGTATCAAGGACGCAGCCGGCACCGCCGCCCTCGAGGCGCTCATCGCGTCTCTGGGCAAACGCACCACCACCACCGTGGCGGTGAAAGCGGTGAAGATGGTGCTCTGCGACGTGGGGTCCAAGGAGACGTGTTATCAGGTGGTGGCGGCCGGTCCCATCGCAGATGACTCGGATGTACGCATACGGATCAGTGCCGGTTTGGCATCTGGCGCCGGGCCACTGTTGAGCATTGCCCAGTTGGTGGGCAGCTATCCCACACCCCAGTCTGTGCTGTTGCGGTCGGAGCAATGCCACGTTGGCTGTAATCCTGATGATCGTCAACTCACCTTCCTCTACGGAAAGACCCCCTCCCTGGAGTCCCTCGATGGTGGCATCACCGTCACCGACATCACCGCCAAAACGGCACCCCAGACCTACCGGTACAGCGCTGCGTCCGACACCGGCGATCCGTTGGCACTGCGCTGGACCTACCTCATACCCACTCACAAGTATCGAGTGGATCTCCATCGTGCCGCATTCGGTTATGAGTGGGTGCGCACCTTCACCCTCGGACGCCGTTCCACCTTCACCCGCCTGCCCGGTGGCGAGAGCGTGGTGGAGGCCAACGCAACGGGCGCCGCGGTCCCTGCGGTACGCGTCTCCATCCGCAACGTCACGGAACTCGAACAGGTACATCTGCGCCTCGAGGACAAAGACGTGGTGGCCTCGGTGCGGTCGTTCGAGAACGTGCCTGGCGCCAAACCCTTCGATGCCAACAAGTTTCCCGCCAGCCGGGTGCGGGTATCACCACCACTCGACGCCGAGCGTCGCGCCCGTATCGAGTTGAAGGAGCCCGGAGTGTGGCTGGTGG
>JAYVGK010000432.1:0-1520 GCA_043772215.1 Acidimicrobiales bacterium
CACCCTTGGTACAGGGTGCCAACTCGACGGGGCCATCATCTTGAGCATGTTCGGATCTGGCCCGGTACCCAATGTACCCGCATCGACCATCCCGGATAACGAAGAGTCTGATTTGGAACCGTTGTATGCAATACCTTCTGTTCCGGCTGGCTACGTCGGAGTCTCCGTCACTGGAGCAGCCGTGAGTGGTACGAAAACCAAGACCTGTACTTTCGACGGTGTACCACCGCAAACCGTCACCATGGCTGGCCTGGCTGCGACCTCTGCGTTGGCCCTGGCCAACGAAGGCGCTTTGATATTTCCCAGCGCGGGCGGCATAACAAATGCTCCAGCGTGGGAAACCCCTCTTACACGTTCACCTACCAACTGAAAAGCGCTTGAGTGGAGGCGTGGCTCTGAAGATCAAATTCCAGGATCTGCCCGGTGCCGTCGAACATCGTCACCACCGTCCAGCTCACCGTCTCGGACGTCGGCCTCGTCGACACCCATCTGGCCCAGCCGGTTGAGGTCCAGGGGGCGTACTGGTCCTCTTCAGGGTCTCTTCAGCTACGAAAAGTCACTATCTGGGATCATCCCCAAACGTGACCGAGTAGGTATGTCGTGAATCAGCAGTGGCACGTGGACGCTCGTCACATAGTTGGCCTGGGCGCGTTTGCTGGTGTGGTCGGTGCGTTGGCCACGGTAGACGGTCTGGTCGCCACGATGGTGGGTGTGTTGATCGTGGCGGTGTATGCGGTGGTGCGCTGGCGCGGTCCGCGCCGCCTTCGCCGCATTGCTATCGGCACTACCGCAGTGGTTTCTTTGTCCGGAGTCTTGGTGGCACTGGCGCTTCCGGTTTACGCACAACGCCCCGCTGCGTTGATCGTGAATCAGACGCCAGATCGATCGGTAACCGGTCCGGTCAAATCACTCGGTATCAACCGACCGTCGTTTGAAGTGCTCGGCTACGTGGCATCGGACTACGAGGACTCATCCACCGGGGTGGACGTCGACGCCTCGCACGTCACCGCGTTGGCGCCCACTGGCGTCAGCCTAGGTTCCGCTCCAGGCACACTGGAAGTAGCTGATCCGTCAGATACCTTGGTCCGAGCCCATGCACAGGGCACGCGTGCCCTCCTCGTTGTCTCCAACTATGACGGCACGGACTTCAACGGCACTCGCGTTGAGCAACTCTTGGCCAACCGCGATGCCACCAGCAAATTCACCAGCGCGCTTACATCACTGGTGGCCAAGCAGGGATGGGACGGCGTGGTCATCGACTTCGAGAACCTGACACCGGCGGTCCGATCCAGCTTTCCTGCACTCATCCGTTCCCTGGACGACGCATTGGGATCTCGAACAGTGGACGTGGCTGTGCCAGCGTTCACTGATCCGACTGATCCGGATCTTGCGGCATACGACCTCACTGCCATCGCCCATGCCGCTGATCGGGTCACTTGGATGGCCTACGACGAGCACGAGATTGCCAGTGGGCCAGGACCGGTGGCATCCATTGATTGGGTGAATCGCGGGCTTGATCT
>JAYVGK010000433.1:0-2448 GCA_043772215.1 Acidimicrobiales bacterium
CGTTGCAACTCGTGTTGCTGGTTTCGAATGATGTCGCCGAACTCAGCCCGGTTGGGCACCGTGGCCGCCCACCGCACCTGTCCACCGGCGTGTTCATCACGCTCGTAGATCACCACCTCATGGCCGCGTTTGGCAGCACTGATACCCGCCTGCATTCCGCCGGGACCAGCGCCCACCACCATCACCCGTTTGGGTACCGTCCCCACAATGGGGTCAGCCGCCAAGGCCTCCCTGCCGGTATCGGGATTCTCGATACAGCCCAGCCAACGGTTGAGGCCCATACGCCCCACACACTCCTGGTTGCAGCTGAGGCACAGACGTACTGCCTCGGGATCACCCATCTGGCTCTTTCGTACAAAATCCGGGTCGGCAATCTGCGCGCGTACGGCTCCCACCAGATCGCAGTGCCCCTCAGACAGTGCACGTTCCGCCTGCAATGGGTCCTTGAACCGGCCCACTCCCACCACCGGCAAATCCACGGCGCGGCGGATGGCGTTGGGGATGAACAGCGCATAGCCAGGTGGTATGTGCATCGATGCTTCGATCATGAACAACGTGGACGTGGCCACCCCAATGGACGTGTTGATGTAATCCACTTGGCCGGTGGCTTCCACCAGTCGGGCCACGGCCACCGCTTCGTCAATGGTGGTTCCGCCTTCGATGAGCTCATCACCGCAGAGCCGAACACCCAGGGCCAGCGTGGGTCCAATGGCCTCGCGTACGGCCGACACGATCTCGATGAGGAGACGGGCCCGGTTCTCCAACGTCCCGCCATAATCATCAGTGCGCTTATTGGTAGCGCCGGAGAGAAAGCCGCGCACGATGGAACTGTGACTGCACTGCAGTTCCACTCCGTCGAACCCACCCTCCTTGCAGTGCCCGGCCACCAACGCATATCCGGCCACGATGTCGGCAATTTCGCGATGGTTGACTGCTTTGGGCACCTCGCGAAACAACGGATCGGCCACCGGCGACGGAGCCCACACCGGCAACCGCGAATACATGGAACTGGCCTGGCCCCCGTTGTGGTTGATCTGGGCGAAAATGGGAGTGCCGTGACGATGAACGGCCTCGGTGATGCGCCGATAACCGGGGATCACCTCACGGTGGAACCCGTGGATCAGCTTCTCGTACGGCCAATCTGTGGGATGGGTGGAGTGCTCCTCGGTGATGATGAGCCCAGCACCACCTTCCGCCCTTGCGGCGTAGTAGGCGGCGTGCTGCTGTGTGGGCAACCCGTTGGCCGCGTAATTGGTGAGATGGGCACTGAACACCAGGCGATTGCGCACGGTGACAGGGCCCAACCGCAGCGGCGAGAAGAGATATCGATAGCGGCCCATACGATGCTCAGTGTGGCACGGGGGCGACGCCCGCCGATAGTTGGCTCGACACCGCCCGCCGCCCTTCCAGGATGGCCTCATGGATGGTACGCGGTGCTACCCGATCACCCACCTGGGCGAGATGCTCATCCGGGTCCAAATCGTCATTGGGTACACGGTGTCCGCAGGTGATCACCGACGTTGCCGCAATGGTGGACATCACGCCGCTGAAACGGTCCTCCACGTCGAAGCCGCCGCTGTGTACTCGACGTCCGAGGGCTCGTTTCACGAGAACCACGCCTGCCCCGTGCAGACGTACCTGCGACGGGGCCATGTCACCGGACAGGGCCAGCTTCTCGCCCACCAGCATGTCCGGGGTCACCACGGTGACGGTGCGTCCTTGGCCCGCCAGCAACTCGGCCACCGATATTGCGATGGGGCCACCAATGGGGTCCCACACCACCACCGGACCCTCGGCCAGTGCCACACCATCGAGCACCTCAGTGGCGTCCATCACCTTCACGTCACCATCCACAACGAACGGCAACACCCCCGGCCGACCTCCGGTGGCCACGATCACCACGCCATCTGTACGCATACGGTTGAGGTCAGCGGGAGTCACTGTGGAGTTCAGCTCGATGCTGACCCCCAGTCGGCGACACTCTGATTCCAGATAGGTGGCTATGGCTCCGAGTTGGGTGCGTTGCGCCCCGTGCGAGGCGGTCACCAGTACACCACCGAGACGAGCCGATGACTCCATCATCGTGACGGTATGGCCCTGCAACGCCAACGTGCGCGCCGCTTCCATGCCCGCCACCCCACCGCCCACAACGGTGGCCACTCGCTGGGTGCGTGCAGGCAACACTACGAACGGCTCATCGGTTTCATGACCGGTGGATGGATCAACCACGCACGAGATGATGGGGTTGCGGTTGTCTCGCACCTTGCACATCTGGTTGCACAGCACACACGGGCGGATCTGGATCGCCTCCCCAGCTCGCAGTTTCTGTACGAGTTCCGCATCGGCCAACTGAGCCCGGGTCATTTCCACCGCATCGGCGGCGCCGTCGGTGATGGCCCACTCCGCCTGCTGCCAGTCCACGATGGAACCTTGCGCCACCACGGGTAC
>JAYVGK010000434.1:0-21534 GCA_043772215.1 Acidimicrobiales bacterium
GTACGCACCATGGTCGGCATGCCCGCCACCATCGCCAGCACCACCATGGACGTCACCAGGGCAATCCAGTACAGGGGCACTCGCGTGTCACCAGAGAACAGCAACAGCGAACCCACCACCATGGCGGCCGTGCCGATACCGGTCCAAAAGCGCGGTGTACCCGCCTGAATATCGATGGAAAACCCCAGAAACGCCACGCCCAACAACGCCAACCCCACTGGTCGCGTCGGTAACAAACCCAACCCGTACGCCGACAATCCTGCGCATGCCAAACCAACGCCAGCAGCCACCCCCACTCCACCGGTATAGAACTCAAAAATCATCAACGACACGCCAATGGCCAACAACAGATAGGCAATCGACGGGTTGGTCATCGTGTGCAACAGGCGCGGTAACAAACTCAACTTCTGAAACCGAACGGTGCGCAATTCAGATCGCTGGTCCGCCGCCCGGGGAGGCTTGGCCGTCTCCAATTTTTTCCCCCCAACCGTCTTGGCGTCGAGTTGGCCAATGAAGTCCGGCAGCACCGGGGCAATGAATGCCGCCGCCTGGAGTTTCACGACGTCTTTTGCGCCCAGATCCTTGTCGGCCAGCGCCTGCTCGATGAGCTGATCGGCGCTGCCACCAGTGCCCCCGGGGGCGCGGGTGGAACGGCCTACGTGAGTTTGGTTGGCCACTCCTACAATGCCCGCGCCGCGCAGGAGCCGCACCGCCCCGCCGTGGACCCGAGCACCGTTGGGGCCCACCCACACCGCCACTGGTACCTTGGTCTCGGTCCGTAAGAAGCTTTCCAAAGCATCAAGATCCGCAGCCGCCAACAACGACCCGGGCGAGTCCAATTGGATCACCAGGACCTGCGCCCCGTCCCGGGTGGCCTTGGCCACCGAGTCGCGGATGAACGTATCGGTGACCGGGTCCAGATATCCCGTGATCTCGATGATGTCCACAAACGGGCCGCTGGGTCGCCCACCACCGGCCGCCGACACCGGTGACGACCCGGCTCCCAGGAAGGCGCCCGCACCGGTGAGGGCAATGGCGAGAAGCATGAGTAACCTGCGAACCGAGGGCATGAGACATACAGCTTCTCGCACGAACGGACACAACGACACCACGTGGACCCACTCCAGTTCCTCAGTAGCACCCGACTCATTATCGTGGCGGGCAAAGGTGGGGTAGGAAAGACCACAGTTGCCGCCACCCTCGCCCACTTGGCGGCCAGCCTCGGTCGACGCACCTTGTTGGTGGAGGTGGAAGGCAAAGGGGGCCTGGCCGAATTGTTCGGAGCGTCGCCCATCACCTACGCACCCAGCCAACTCATGGAGCGCATCGACGCCCGCCTCATCACCCCAGACCAGGCATTGTTGGAGTGGTTGCAGGACAAGGGTTTGCGCCGGTTAGCTGATCGACTGGTGAAAACAGGGGCCCTGGACGTCATCGCCACAGCTGCTCCCGGTATCCGTGACATCCTCGTGTTGGGGAGGGTGAAGGCCCTGGTGAATGAAGCAGCCCACGACCTCATCGTGCTCGACACCCCTGCGTCGGGTCATGCCATCTCCTTTTTACAAAGTGCCCGGGGCCTGCAGGATGCAGTGAATGTGGGGGCCATCAACCAGCAGGCACGCGATGTCATCGGTCTGCTCACCGACCCTTCGCTGTGCCAGGTGGTGCTGGTCACCATGGCCGAGGCCACCCCGGTGAACGAGTTGGTGGAGACGGCGTATGCCTTGGAGGACCAGGTGGGGGTGGCACTCGGACCGGTGGTGGTGAACCGGGTGCTGTCACCCTTGGCCGGGGATCTGGGTCCGGTGGATATAGCGACGCTGGCCGCCAAGTCACGACCGAAGCTGAACGCCGTCGACGCTGCCAGGGTGATGACCGCACTGGAGTTCCGTCTGACCTGCGAGACCTCGCAGCGCTCGGAGCAGGCCCGCTTGGCCGCAGCCCTCCCGTTGCCGCAGGTGGTGCTTCCGGCGCTCACCGCCCATGCCCTCGACATCGATGACATTGCGACACTCAGTGCTGCCTTGGCCGCCGGTCTGGCGGCGGTGCCCACATCATGAGTGAGTCGAGCCAGTCTCTGGCCGAGTCAATGGCTGAGCTCATCGAACATCGAAGCGTGCTGGTGTGCTGCGGCTCTGGCGGTGTGGGCAAGACCACCACGGCGGCGGCGTTGGGGATGGCCGCAGCCCAGATGGGTCGGCGAGCGGCGGTGGTCACCATTGATCCGGCTCGGCGACTGGCAGACGCGCTGGGTCTGGCCGGACTCACCAACGATCCTCAGCTCGTCGCCTTACCGGGCACGGTGCCAGGAACGCTGAGTGCATTGATGCTCGACACCAAAGCCACGTTCGACGACCTGGTGCGTCGCGAATCGCGTGACGCCGACCAAGCGGAGCAGATCTTTGCCAATCGGTTCTACCGGAACATCTCCTCGTCGCTGTCGGGCACGCAGGAGTACATGGCCATGGAGAAGGTGCATGAGCTCACCTCCTATGGACAGTTCGATGTGGTGGTCATCGACACCCCTCCCACCCGCAATGCGCTCGACTTTCTCACCGCCCCCCGGCGCCTCACACGGCTGTTGGACAACACGCTGTTCCGTATTCTCATGGCTCCCGGTCGCGGCGCCATGCGCTTAGTGGGGGCGGCTGCCCAAACTCTGCTCAAGCCACTGTCGCGAGTGGTTGGTGGTGAGGTGGTGGGCGATGCCATCGACTTCTTCCAAGCCTTCGACGGGATGGAGGAGGGGTTTCGGCGGCGGGCCGTGGAAACCCTCGATCTGCTGCATGCGTCGTCCACTGCTTGGATCCTGGTCACCTCGCCTCGACCCGAAGCGGTAGATGAAGCGGTTTTTTTTGCCAAAGCACTGGGACAAACCGGCATCACCGTGGCGGCGGTGGTGGCCAACCGTATGCAGCCGAGCTTCGGCCCCGTCCCGGCCGCAATTGTGGGGTCACGGGGTCGGCTGGGTGTGGTGGCCCAGATTGTGGAGGAGGCCGAGAACGCCGCCGCCATCGAGGAAGCGGCACTGCTCCCGCTGCTAGCGGCCGTCGGAGGCATAGCCGTGGTGCGTTTACTGAACCGCGCCGGTGAGGTGCACGACCTTTCCGGTCTTGGTGATCTGGCCAGAGATCTAGCGGATGTTCCCGGGGCCTGAGTTAACCTGCAGTGGTGCCAACTGTGCTCGTCGTCAGCGACGCCCCCTGGGTCCATGAAGACATCCGCGCTGCCCTCCCCGGTGGCGACACGGTGCTGCGCAGTCTCACCAGCGGTCAGGCGGTGCGTGCTGCGGTGGGTGAGCAGCGTCCGGATCTGGTGATCCTGGACATGCAGATGGGCGACATGGGAGCCATTGCGGTGACCTATGACTTGCGTCTGGAGGAGTCGGGGGATCGCCTGCCCAACGTGGCCGTGTTGTTGTTGTTGGATCGTCAAGCGGATGTGTTCCTGGCTCGACAGTGCCAGGCCAACGGATGGTTGGTGAAGCCGCTCGACCCCATCCGGGTGCGTAAGGCGATGAAGGCCGTCATGGCTGGCGGTCACTTCGAGGACCGTCGCGCCAGCGGCGATGCCACCACCAACTACCGTCCCACGGCTGACTCCACCGCCCGCTGAAGCACTCGTCTGTATTCGCTTGGCGGTGAGTGGCATGTCTGCGTCAGCGCTAAGGTTCCACCCGCTACCGGGATGTAGCGCAGCTTGGCAGCGCGCCACGTTCGGGACGTGGAGGCCGGGGGTTCAAATCCCCCCATCCCGACCAGTCGCCCGCCGTCCATACGGCGGGCGTCTTCGCGGCCCTCTTGAGGCCAAGATGGTGCATGGACATCGATCGGTTCCAGCAACGCATCGAGGACACATACGGCACTCGCGACCGGGCCCGGGGTCTTGCCGCCACCGTGGCGTGGCTGGCCGAAGAAGTCGGTGAACTGGCCAAGGCCGCCCGCAAGGGGACCCGGGAAGAACAACTCCATGAGCTCGGCGATGTGGTGGCGTGGGTGGCCTCGTTGGCCAATCAGTTGGGGCTCTCCATCCACGACGCAGTCGAGCGCTATGCCAGCGGATGTCCGCGCTGTGGCGGCGTTCCGTGCGCCTGCCCTCCCTAGCCAACCAACCTCAACAAGAACGGGTGAGTTCGTCGTTCTTGTCACGCAACATTGGCTATTTGGGGATCGTCCCAGTCAAGAATGTAGTTCTGACCCAGTCTTGTCGTGGTTGTCTGAAGTCAGAGCAGAAGCGGCCCAACCGGACGCAGCAACGATTCGCAGCACCAGCACTTTGGCGAAGGGCTTTTCTCGGTATTGGACATATCGCCGGGCCAAGTCCTCAGCCAGCGCCTCCGCACGTTCTGCAACGTCATTGCCCTGCCAACGCAGCTCGGCACGCACCCACCACAGTTGAGTCCAGTCGTCACGATCCCAATGATCGACCAGCAGTGTGGCCCGGCTGTCGGCCTCCAGGTTACGTTCGCGTTGCAGCCGAAACGACGATTTTGGTTTCACTCGGTCCACCGGCACGCCCACGTAACCGTTTTGGTCCGTTACGTACACGACGGGCACCGCGTCCACGCCCCGCTCGGCATGGATGGTGCACAGGACACCATGGTCGTACACCGCCAACCGAGCAAGCGCCTCATCTTCGGGGAGATTCATGGCAGTTGTCCGTTCGTCAGCGGGTCCGGGAAATAGCGAGGGTAGTGGTCACGAAATATGATCAAGTTGGTGCACAAGAGAGAACGACGATGAATCCCGCAATGTGGGTGGAGGGTTATGACCGCCTCCAACCCGAAGCTCCGGCACTCGCTGATGGCGAAAGGATTCACGCTAGATATCTCACCCGGCGCGACCGATCGAAAGACCTGATCATCAGCGGGGGCATGAACATCTACCCACGTGACGTCGAAGAGGCGTTGCTTCGTCACCCCGGTGTACGTGCTGCCGCCGTGGTCGGCTGTGCTGACCCCGAGTGCAGTGAAGCTGTGGCTCTGACCCAGTCTTGTCTGGGTTGAACGCTGATCCGAAGTCAGACGGAGTACACCCATGGCATACGGGGTAGGGTGCCCGCATCCAGCATGGGTTTGAACATCGCCACCAACTCCGAGAGCGTGGGCCGCTGCTCTGGCATACACATTCCCAGGCTGGCAGCCAACGCCGAGCGCACATCGAGTGCACTCTCGCCCAGCATCAACCGGTCGGCCAGCGTCACTGCACCGTCACGCTTGGCCAGGCGCTGACCGGTGGGTCCCAACACCAATGGTACGTGTAGATACAACGTCACCGGCAAACCAAGGAGCCCAGCCAGATACACCTGTCGAGGGGTGGAGGGCAGTAGGTCGTCGGCTCGCACCACTTGCTGAACCCCCTGGTCGCTGTCATCCACCACCACTGCAAGATTATACGCGGGCATACCATCGTGGCGGCGTAACACCAGATCATCCACCACCGCCGAGTACTGACCATGGAGCCCATCGGTGACGGTGACCACCTCACCGGAGCTACGCAACCGAAGCGCCGCGGGTCGTCCAACCGCGCTGGCCCGTTGCGATCGCTGGAGCGTGGAGAGCTGGGCGCAGGTTCCGGAATAAGCACCCTCGGGGCGAGGCGCAAAACCATTGGGAGCGCGAACGGCATCCTGAATCTCTTTGCGACTACAGAAGCATGGATACACCAGCCCCATTGCATCAAGCGATGCAGTGGCCGCTTCGTACAACGCCATCCGAGCCGACTGGCGCACCACCTCGCCATCCCAGTCCAAACCTATGGCTACCAAGTCGTGCAATTGTCCAGCTTCAAACTTGGCGCTTGCCACCAACGGGTCCAGATCCTCCATCCGTACCAAGAACCGCCCACCACTGGCGCGCGCCGCCAACCACGCCACCAGTGCCGTACGCAGATTTCCCATATGCAATGCCCCTGTAGGGCTGGGGGCGAACCTTCCCGTTGCCATCGACCCCATCCTGGCCCACTACGGTCCGGGGCATGCACGGCACCCACGGCAACAAACATGGTTGACGCTGCACCACCGCCGGTCCTGCGCATCTGTCTCACCGGTCCTGAATCCACCGGGAAAACCACCATGTGTGAGTTGCTGGCTCGTCGTCATCACAGCGCCTGGGTACATGAGTACGGGCGTGACCACACGGTGAACAAGCTACGCGCCGGTACCAACGACCACTGGACCACGGCTGACTTCGTCATCATCGCCCAGCGTCAAATCGAGTTGGAGAACGAAGCAGCCGCACATGCCAACCGATATCTGTTTTGCGACACCGATGCTTTGGCCACACAACTCTGGCATGAGCGCTATCAGGCATGTACGTCCTTCGAGGTGCAGGCCGTGGCCGACACCCATCATTACGATCTGTACGTGTTGTGCGACATCGATGTGCCATTCGAACACGACGGAGTGCGCTTCGACCCCACCGCCCGACTGCGTATGCATGCCCGGTTCGTAGAAGAACTCAACAAGCGGTCCGAACCGTGGATCCTGGTGTCTGGCACCCTCAACGAACGGCTCGACCGGATCGATGCTGAACTCGACCGTCGCTTCGGCGAGGGGTACTGACGTGACTACCGAATCCCCCGAACGGTGGCGCGTATCCACGCTTTCCGCGCTCACGGCCGAAGGTACGCATAGCGAATCGTTCACGATGCGCGACTGGGGTTTGTTCATTGGTCCCGGACTTATCTGGGGCGCCTCGTTCGTGTTCATTGCCGAGTCGCTCCAGAGTTTCGCCCCGGCCACGGTGACGTTTCTTCGTATCCTCATCGGCTGCGCTGCGTTGGCCGTGATTCCCGGTGCGCGTCGGCCGGTGGAAAGAAGCGCATGGCTGCGCATCATTGCTCTGTCGGTGGTGTGGTTGGCCATTCCGATGACGCTGTTCCCACTGGCTCAGCGCCACGTGACATCCAGCCTGGCAGGCATGCTCAACGGAGCCATCCCGGTCTTTGCTGCGCTGGTCTCCACGCTGCTGCTGCGTCGGCTTCCCGGAGTCAACCAACGATGGGGCCTACTCCTTGGGTGCGTCGGCATCGTGATGATGGGCATCCCTTCGCTCCACGACGGACGATCCAGCATCGTAGGTGTACTGATGATCCTGGCGGCGGTGGCGTTTTACGGAGTGGCCGTGAATCTCAATGTGCCGTTGGTGCAGCGCTACGGCAGTTTGGCGGTGTTCTGGCGCGCTGGCATCGTGGCCAGTGTGCTCACCGCACCATTCGGGATAGCCGGTTTTGCCCACAGCACCGTGGAGGTTCGCCCGCTCATGGCGCTCATCGTGCTTGGTGTGTTCGGTACCGGGGTGGCGTTTGTACTGATGGGAATGTTGTCAGCCCGGGTGGGCTCCACTCGCTCCTCGGCCCTCACCTATCTCGAAGCCCTAGTGGCATTGGTGCTTGGCGTGGTGGTGCGCCACGACCGAGTGCGGCCACTCGAAGTAATCGGATGTGTGGTGATTCTCGGAGGGGCATGGCTCACCAGTCAGTCAGAAGGCCTCGACACCGCCCTTTAGAATCGCCCCCGTCATGAACAGCCCCTCCACCACCACTGCTACGGCACCCAAGGCTGCGCTGCGGATTGGGCCGCTCACCCTCGGGGTGCCGGTGGTGTTGGCGCCCATGGCTGGCGTCACCAATGCCCCGTTTAGGGCGTTGTGTCGCCAATACGGGGCGGGGCTGTACGTGAGTGAGATGGTGATGGCCAGGGCGTTATTGGTGGAGGGCGCCAAGTCGTGGCAGCGGGCCGCCTTTGCCCCCGACGAAACGCCGCGTTCCATGCAGCTGTACGGCACCGACCCCGGTCCGGTGGGCGAGGCCGTACGCAAGCTGGCGGGCGAGGGCTTGGTTGATCACATCGACATGAACTTCGGTTGCCCCGCCCCCAAAGTCACACGCAAGGGGGGAGGCTCGGCCGTTCCGGCTCGACCGGCACTGCTGCGCTCCATCGTGCGTGCTGCGGTGCAAGCCGCCCAGCCGTACGGCGTACCGGTCACCATCAAGTTCCGTATCGGGTTGCATGCCGAACTCACCACCATGCTCACCACTGGTGCCATCGCTGAAGAGGAGGGGTGCGCGGCGGTGGCGTTGCATGCGCGTACTGCCGAGCAGCGTTACAGCGGACGGGCCGATTGGAGCGCCATCACTGCCCTCAAGCAGCATGTCACCACCATCCCGGTCCTCGGCAACGGTGACATCTGGGACGCCTACGATGCCGTGGCCATGATGGCCGAAACAGGATGTGACGGTGTGGTGGTAGGTCGCGGCTGTCTCGGCCGGCCATGGTTGTTCGGAGATCTGGTGAGCGTGCTCAATGGTGGTGTCGCCGCTCCCCCGCCGTCCGTCGGCGATGTGGTGGCGGTGATGGTGGATCATGCGCGCCGACTGGTGGACTGGTATGGGCTCAAGCACGGTATTCGTGATTTCCGTAAGCATCCGGGTTGGTACCTCACGGGTTATCCGGTGGGCCCAGAAGTACGCAAGGGCTTGGCCAACGTGGGCTCGCTCAGTGAACTGGAAGACATCTGCGCGCGTATGGACTGGTCGGCGCGTTTACCAGATGGTCAAGCCACAATTCCGCGCGGCCACACCACGCCATCACGTCCGGTGCATCTGCCGTACGGATGGTTGGACCATCCTGACGATGCCACCCCGCCCGGGCCCGATGCTGATTTCGCTATCTCCGGTGGCTGATCCGCAGCTGATACTGGCGTCCGGGTCACCTCGTCGTCGTGAACTACTCGCTGCGCTAGGTATCGAGTTCTTGGTGCGACCCGCCGATGTGGACGAGACGCCTTTTCCCCAGGAGGATCCGGTGGAGTACGTGGCCCGCCTGGCCACCACCAAGGCAATGGTGAGCGCATCGGCGGGCGAGTTGGTGCTGGCCGCCGACACCACGGTGGCCATCGACGGTCACATCCTGGGCAAGCCCACCGATCTCCACGATGCCGTGGCCATGCTGCGTATCCTGCGCGGCCGTATCCATCAGGTCCACACCGGCCTAGCCCTACAAAACGGTGACACCGGTGAACTGCGGGTGGAGGTGGATACCGCCGTGGTGGTTATGGATGACGTGGACGACGAGGTCATCGAGTGGTACGTGAACACGGGCGAGCCCTTGGACAAAGCAGGCTCCTACGCCATTCAGGGCATAGGAGCCATGCTGGTCACCGAAGTGCGAGGCAATGTGCAGACCGTGATTGGTCTGCCCATGTGTATCGTGCGCGAGTGGTTGTGGCCATTTATGCCCCGCTGAGCGACATGGCGCTCAGGTCACCACGAGTTGCGTGGTGGCCGCCACGTCAACGGTGCCGTAGCGGGCGGTGACGGTGATGGTGTATTGACCAGTGGGCGTATCCGCCGTAGTGGTGATGGTGAGCAATCGCGAGCCATCAGCGTTGTAGATGATGTTGAACGAGGACGCAGCCGGAGTGCCACTGACGTTCAACACCGGTGCCGAGGTGCCAGCCGTAGCCGCCAGTTGCAGTGAGTACGTGGTGGTGGAACCTCGAGGAGCGCTGGCCCCTCCCGGTGAAATTCCGATCGACGCAGTGCCCTGGACTGTGAGATCGACGAATGCCGATTTCACGAACGATCCGGACGTGCCGGTGACGGTGAGTCGATAGATGGCCGACGGTGCATTGGTGGGAATCACCACTTGAAAAAAGCCGGTCTGACTGATCCTGGCGGTGATCGGGGTAACGGTGGACCCAGCTGATAGACCAGCAAACGTGAGGTTTACGTCGGCTGTAGTGCTCGTCAGTGAGGCGACATTGACGGTGATACCGGTGGTGCCGCCGGGGATGAGCGTCGTGGTCTGAGAAATGATGCCAATGGTGAAGTCGGCCCCGGTCCGTACGCTGAGCGTGAGATTCACCGATCGGATGCGATTGCCTTCAAGACCGTCGACCACCAGCGCATAATTGCCCTGGGGGGTGGTAACGCCGGTGGTGATGAGCAGCGTGGTGCCCTGTTTGCTGAACTCGGGGAGGAAGGCGGCCTGGGCGCCAGTGGGCAACCCGCGGAGCCGAAACTGCACTGTGCCATTGAATCCACCAGCGCCGTTGACGAACACCGCATATCGGGTAGGGGCCCCCGCCGGGACCACGGTGGTGGCCGGATCAACGCTCAGTGAGAACTCCCCCACCGATTGGACCACCGAGGTGGGCGGAGTCGGAGGGGTGGGGAGCACAGGGGTGACAGGCGGGGGCAATACGGCGCGGCCGTTTACCTGCAGTGTGAAGGGGGCTTCTCGGCGAAGGCCACCGCCGGTACCCACCATACGGACGATTGACACCGACGATGAGACCGTGGTGGGCGCTCCGATGACCACACTGACGCCGCCCTTCACCGCCGCCGACGACACCACCGACACGCCCACGGGCAGGTCGTCAAGTTCTAAGGCAACGCCTTTCCTGAACGTCGAAGACCGGGTGACTGCGACGAACAGCGTTGACTGCCCGCCCGTCGTGAGCGTCACCGTGGCCGGCGTGACCTTGAGGGTGAATGTGGCCGCAACCTTCTTCTTGGTGGAAACCTTTTTCTTGGTGGCCGCCGAGGAGGCGTTAGTACCCAGGGCTAATGCCGAGCACACCAACCCAGCAAGGACCACGACCGGGAAACTGCGGCGACGCACAGCCAACCGGTTCACGTGAGGACCGGCGTTATCTTCGGCACACTACAATTAGCTCTTTGGCACATGGATTTCGGTTTACCCGCTTATCAGTACAACCAAACGTTGTTACGCGATGTTGACGCTGCGGCTCTCGATGACCCATTGACGCAAGGTGAGGGCGGCGAAGTAGATGGGGCAGGCAATGAGTACGGGGTGCAGCTGACGGGGTGCGTCCGGAAACTTCAACACCCCCACTGTCAAGGCCGCCACCCACACCATCATCACCGGCAAGGTGATGTTGCGCATTGCTTTCACCCGAACCGGATGAACAAATGGTAGGTCCGTGAGCTGGGCAAATGCCAGGGTGGTGACAACTATGGCGGCGGCGGTGCGATTGATCGACAACAAGTACAGCGACGGCACGATGAGGTTCCACACGCCCGGAAAACCACGGAACCAGTGATCGTCACCCTGGATGTCGGTCCGGCTGAACCACAGAGCCGTGGTGGCCAGGATGAGACCTACCAGGGCTCCGGCCAGTGGCCGTGGCACGAGATCGAAGCGGTACAAGAACGCCGCAGGCACCACCACACAGGTGACGAAGTCCACCACCAGGTCCAGGATGAAGCCGTCGATACGAGGCAGTTGGTTACGCACATCGCAGGCCCGGGCCACCGGTCCGTCGATACCGTCGAGGATTTGGGCCGCGGTGAGCCACAGCAATGCCGCCTTGGGGTTGTTGTCGAGTACGGCTAGCAATGCCAGCATTCCCATACCCAGACCCGAGGCAGTCACTACATGGATGCCCCACGCCACCTTCGGCTGCTGCCACCGGGAGCGGTCTTCGCTCGTCGGTTTGATCGGTGATGCGCTCACGCTTGGTTCCTTCGGCTACCGGACTCCCGGGCTGTACGTACCCGGGTAGGGCACCGAGTGCCAAGGCTACCGGCATCGTGGTGATCACCGGATCAGCCCCTCAGAAACGCAAATGCCAGGATGGATCATGTCCAGGACTCGACGCTTGGTGGTTGCCCTCACAGCCGGCGTGGCCGTGCTTGGCCTGCTTGGTGCAGCCGTGTGGTTCGTGTTGCTTCCGCATTGGCGGCCACCGTTGCGTGCAGGGGAACGCTTCGGCATCGACGTGTCGTCGCATCAGGGAGCAATTCAATGGCAACGAGTCGCTGGGGACGAGATCCGATTCGTCTATATCAAGGCCACCGAGGGTTCGGACTTCATCGATCAGAGGTTCGTCGAGAACTGGCGCGGCGCAGGCGCAACCGGGCTTCGTAGGGGCGCTTATCACTACTTCACTCTTTGTACGTCAGGTGCTGACCAGGCCGCCAACTTCCTGCGGATTGCTCCACCCGATGCAGGTGCACTCCCGCCGGCGGTGAATTTGGAGCTTGTGGGCAACTGCGACACCCGTCCGAACCGAGCTTCCCTCGAACGAGAGCTGGCGGCGTTCCTCGAACGGGTGGAGGGTGCATGGCACGTTCCGATGGTGCTCTATGTCGGTGACGAGTGGGAGCGCAGGTATCCGTCGCGCAAACGTCTGGGACGAACGCTGTGGCAACTACGGGTCCTACGCCGACCGCGCCAGGCCCAATGGGTTGTGTGGCAAGTGCACGGGCTGGCCCACGTCGAGGGCATCAAGGGCCGGGTCGATCTCGACGTGATGCGAAAGCGATGAACGGGCTTCGGAGAGAGAAACCTGACGGTGCCGGGGTTGCTCCATCCTGCGACCATCTTTGGATGACAACGGGAAAAGACTGCTCGATGAATTCAAAAAGGGCACGGCGAGCCGGGGATCCGAGGCTGAGCCCCGAGAGCCGGGCGATTCTTGAGACGGACTACCTCTGGCGATCTCGCCAACGAGTTTGCCGACTCCGGCACGGCCGTGAGCGAGCCCGACCCCTCGCTCGGACCAAGTATTCCATCCGATCCGCCCACATGATCGGTTCACTAGTCGGCGATTTACCGCCGGATCTGCCGGACGACTTCCTCGGTGTTTATTACGTGTCGCCCGCTGACAAGGACAACCAGATCCTGAGTGTGGTTCAGCAAGCGCTTGACCTCTTGCGGTCGCTTCTTGCCCGAGAGTTTTTCATCTAGAGGAAATGCCTGGCGTTCGGATGATGTGTTGTCGAATCGACAAAGTGGACCTAACGCTGCAGCTCTTGAACTTCCCGACGAGTTTGTCAGACCCCCGAAGTATCATCGGCCAATGAGCGAAACGGCATCACGGGGGGCACCGGTACTCGACGTTGCGCATCCTCGAAAGAGTGACCGCAGCGTGGCGCTTTCTTTTCGTAATTGGCTCGATGAACTCGATGAGACTGAACCCGTTGACCTTCCCATCAGTGCCTGCGACGAGCTTGCTGCTGCGCGAGCGGAGCGAGACGTGTGATCGCAGTCGTCATCGACGCGTCAGCAGGCGTCGAAATGATCGCCCGAACCGCAATCGGGGCAAGGCTCCGCAGTCTCCTGCCCGACGATGCAGTTCCGTGGGTTCCAGACGGTCTCTTCGACGTAGAAGTCCACGCGGTGCTCCGTCGATGGGAACTCCGCAGCGTGCTTACTGCCGAGCAAGCTGCGAGCAGCCGACTTCGACTTGCGAACTGGCCGCTCCGGCGCGCGGCAATCACCGCATTGGCCGACGATGCATGGGGCTTTCGCAAAAGCATCACGTTTTCTGATGCCTGCTACGTGGTGATCGCACAACGACTCAGCGGTCTCCTGTTGACGAGTGACACGAAACTCGCGTCGGCGCCCACGCTTCCAGTGCCGGTTCTCACCCTCCGGTGATCGAGGCTCGCAACACCGACTTCCAGGGCTCAGTCGCAGCCGACGGCAGAAGAGCCCGCCGGATCCCCACCCGACGGGACCAGCCACAACCCCCCTGCCAGCACCAACCCTACGTTGTAAAAACGACAGCGAGCGGTGGGCGAGGGGGGACTTGAACCCCCACGGGATTTCTCCCACTGGCACCTGAAGCCAGCGCGTCTGCCATTTCGCCACTCGCCCGAGTGAGCGCCAAACGATAGCCGACCGCCCACAGACCACCGTCACCAGATGCGGGCGCCCCCGCATCCCACGATGACCCCGGTAGTCTCACTGGGGTCATGGGCCTTCAACGTTTCGAGAAGCGGCTCGAGCGTGCGGTGGAGGGTGCCTTCGCTCGGGCGTTCCGCAGCCAGGTGCGCCCTGTGGAGTTGGGGCGGCGTATGGCCAGAGAAATGGACCTGGCCGTGAATGTGGGTGTTCGGGGAGAGCGGGTGGCCCCCAACTCATTCAGTATCCACCTGGCCCCCGATGACGTGGAACGGCTGGCCGATTTCGCTGAACAGTTGGCCATCGAACTTGCTGATGCGGCCGAGGAACACGCCGGCGACGAAGGCTATGTGCTGCGGGGCTCAGCCGAGGTGGAGCTCATCGAGGACCCTGAGCAACGGGCCGGCCAGTTCCAGGTCCGTGCGCGGGTCCGGCCCGGACCGCGAATCCCCATCGCCTCGGCGGCGGTGGCCTGGTTGCTGCGCCCTGACGGCACCCGGGTGCCGCTGGTAGAGGGTGACCCCATCACCATTGGTCGTCTCCCCGAGTGTGAGGTGGCGCTGGCCGATCCCAACGTCAGCCGCCGCCATGCCGAGCTCCGCATCATGGACCGTCAGGCATCAGTGGTGGACCTGGGGTCGCTCAACGGCACCCGAGTAAACGGGCGGGGGGTGCCGGCCGACGGCAAAGGGCTTCCCTTGAAGCCCAACGACGAGATTTGGGTGGGCGCCGCCAAGCTGAAATTCGTGGTGGATGCACCCCGTAAGAGCGGGGGTTGAGCGGTGCCCGTCGCCGTACTCACCATCTTGAAGCTGTGCCTGATCGGTGTCATCTACTTGTTCCTGGCCCGAGTGGTGCGCGCCGTGTGGGTGGAGATCCGCACCGAGCGAACGGGGGCCACTACCCCTCTCGCATCGACTGAATTGGCTGCGGCATCTGCGGGGACTCCGGTTGGTCGCCGAGCCGAACGTAAGGCAGCCAAAGCGGAGAAAGCCAATGCCCGACCCACGTTGAAGATCGTGGAACCACCCGGACAACTGGGCACCACGTTCCGCCTCGACGACGAGGTCACCGTAGGCAGGGCCCCGGGGTGTGCCGTGTCTGTCGATGACACGTTCGCGTCACAAATCCATGCCCGGGTATTCCAACGCGACAACCAATGGTTTGTGGAGGACCTCGGCTCCACCAACGGCACGTGGGTCAATCGCAAACGCGTCCACGGGCCCATGAAGTTCCTTCCCGGCGATCGGCTCCAAGTGGGCAACACCGTGTTGGAGATGCAGCGATGAGGGGAGTGCAGCCGTGACCCGCCTGGTGGCCGGATCGGCCACCGACATCGGTCGACGCCAGATCAATCAAGATCGAGTGCTGCTCACCGACGACGGCCATCTGTTCGCCGTGGCCGACGGTATGGGGGGACACCGGCGTGGCGAAGTGGCGGCCGAAATGACCGTGGCCCACCTAGCTGGTCATATGCACGCAGAGGATTCACTGGAACATCTGATGACGGCCATCTCCGATGCCAACCGAACCGTGTTCGAAGCATCGAGCAGCAATCCCGAACTACAGGGAATGGGAACCACTCTTACCGCACTGGCCGTGATCCAAGACGATGGTGAAACGCGATTGGCCATTGCCAACGTAGGAGACTCGCGTACGTACCTGTTGCGTGGCGGCGAGCTCGAACAACTCACCGAAGACCACAGCATGGTGGCCGAGATGGTCCGAGAGGGTCATTTGAGTATCGAGGGGGCACGCACCCACCGTCAGCGCAGTGTGCTCACCCGTGCCCTGGGAGTTGAGCCGCACGTGGAAGCCGACATCATCGAGGTGCTGCCCAGCATCGGTGATCGCTACCTGTTGTGCAGTGACGGACTGTGTGGCGAGGTCACCGACGAGCAAACCGCATCCGTGTTACGTCGCCTGGCCCATCCTGATGAGGCCGCGCGTGAACTGGTAAGACTGGCCCTCACCAGCGGAGGCAGTGACAACATCAGCGTCATCGTCATAGACGTGGTGGACGACAACAACGCTGCGCAACGCGCCAGTGAGGGTATCCGTGGTGAGGCGCTCAGTCCTACCCGCGTGATGTCCGCAACACCGAGTACCGATGGTGCAAAACGAGGAAAGCGATCACAACATGCTTTGCGCACCGCCCCACGTTCTCGGATCGTCACGTGGAGAACGCTGTTGTTCATGGTGTTGCTGGGGGCCCTCGCCACCATCGCCGTGTTGGTCATCCGCAACGCCCCGGGCGACGAGACACCTTCGGTCCCCGTGAGCGTGGCCCCCACCGCAGTGGCTGGCGACCCGTACGCACCGGTCTCCAGTGTTCCCGGTGGACCCATTCCCCTGTCGACATCTCCGTCGACATCCCCGTCATCGAGCGGGCCGCCGCCGAATGTCACGTCGCCCACTGGCGAACCAACCTCCTCCGCCCCATGACCGCTACGTTGCCCCGCCGCCGGACCGAAGCCGGGTTGCTGGTGATGGCAGTTGGTGTCACCGTCGGCGCCTATGTCCTGGTGAGCCTCGGAAGAACCGCCACCCTGCCGGGCAACATCCGACCATTCGTGTTGGTCATTGCCGGTTTGTTGTTCAGCGCGCATATGGCCACCAGGATGTTTGCCAAGAACGCCGACGCCGGTCTACTTCCGTTGGCGGGCCTTCTCAACGGCATTGGCTACGTGATGATCGTGCGCCTCAACCCGGTGCTGGCCAACCGCCAAGCGGCATGGACAGCCGTGGGCATCGTGGCCTACATCGGCACGCTCATGGTGGTGCGTCAGGCCAATCGCCTGGAACGGCTGCGCTACACATTTGCCCTTGTTGGGCTCGGCCTCTTACTGCTGCCGTTGGTACCGGGCATTGGACTCAACATCAACGGGTCACGCATCTGGGCCCATTTCGGACCGGTGTCGTTCCAGCCGGGCGAACTGGCCAAACTGGCACTGGCCATCTTCTTTGCGTCGTATCTGGTGGAACGCCGTGAGCTGTTGGCTGGCACCACGGGCCGCGTCTTGGGGCGGCTCAAACTACCCGAGATCCGCCATGTCGGACCTATCGCAGCGGCGTGGGCGGTGTCGTTGGTGGTGATGGTGGCCGAGCGCGATCTGGGTTCATCGCTGCTGTTCTTCACCTTGTTTGTGGTGATGCTGTGGGTGGCCACCGGCCGTGGCCTCTACGTGTTCGTAGGCGCGCTGATGTTTGTGGTGGGGTCGTTCTTGGCTTGGCGGTCTTTTGACCACGTACAGCGCCGTGTGCGCATCTGGCTGCATCCGTGGCCCGAAGCCACCGGGGCGGCATTCCAGATTGTGCAGAGCCTGTATGCATTTGGCTCGGGAGGTGTGGCCGGCACCGGTCTCGCACTGGGTAGCCCCACCCGCATCCCCTACGCCGCCACCGACTTCATCTTCGCCGCCATAGGTGAAGAGCTCGGGTTGGCCGGAACGTGCGCAGTATTGGCCGCCTTCTTGCTGATGGTGGGGGCCGGACTGCGAATTGCTCGTCAAGCGCCACGGCCATTTGATCAATTACTGGCCGCCGGCCTCACCACTATCGTAGGTATACAGACCTTCATCATCGTGGGCGGTGTCACACGCTTGGTGCCTCTGACCGGTGTCACCCTTCCGTTCGTGAGTTACGGCGGATCGTCGTTGGTCATCAACTATGTGCTCATTGCATTGTTGGTGCGCATCTCGCACGACAGCAACCCCGCCACCATCGCCGCCCGCAAGGAGCAGTAGCTCGTGGAGCGCCGTATCGGCAACCTCGGCGTGTTGCTCTTGGTGTTGTTTCTGGCTTTGTTCGCCCAATTGGGGTACCTACAGGTGTACGAGGGCCCCGCTCTGGCCAATCATCCGGGCAATACCCGCAACGCCGTACGCGACTTTGGTCAAGGGCGCGGCACCATCCGCACCAGCGACGGCCGCATTGTGGCCGAGAGCGTCCGCAACCCAGACGCCAGCTCCAAGTTCCGGTACCTGCGCAGATATCCCGGTGGCGTCTTGTACGGTCACCTCAGCGGGTACTTCTCGTTCACCTACGGGTCCTCCGGAGTGGAGCGCTCGTACAACGCCGTACTGGCGGGCCGTGAAGGGGCGCTGGTGATCAGCGCCGACAAGTTGAAGCAACTCCTGTCGGATCGCACCACCGTCTCGGACGTCACCCTCACCATCGATGACAAGGTGCAACGAGTGGCGGCCCAAGCGTTGGGTCGTCGCAAAGGGTCCGTGGTGGCCATCGACGTACGCGATGGATCCGTCATTGCCATGGTCTCGTATCCAGGATTTGACCCCACCGACCTTGCGTTGATTGATCAGAAGCAGGTACAGGCGGCATGGAAGAAACTGGAAGCTGATCCCCTCAAACCACTGTTGGCCCGGTCGTGGCGCGAGGTGTATCCACCTGGATCCACGTTCAAGACCATCACCACTGCGGCCGGACTGCAGAGCAAGGTGGCATCCATCGACACCTCCTATCCGGTGATTGCCGCATTAGCGCTGCCCCTCACCACGCGACCACTACAAAACTTTGGGGGCAAGGCGTGCGGAGGAACGTTGTTCGAGTCCTTCGTGGTGTCGTGCAACACCACATTTGCCCAGTTGGGACTGGATCTGGGGCCCACCAATCTGGGTGAACGCGCACGCGCCTTCGGCTTCGGCCGACGACCGCCGCTTGACGTGGAACCGGGCGCAGTTGCATCACGCTTTCCTGATGATGCGTTCTTCACCCGCAACGCCCCAGCCTTGGCCCAGGCCGCCATTGGTCAGGGAGAGGTGGCCGCCACCCCACTGCAGATGGCCCTGGTGGCGGCGGCCATCGCCAATGGCGGGAAGGCTCCCAATCCCCACGTCGTGAGTGAGGTCCGAGAGCGCACTGGCGCGGTGGTTAAGCGACCCGGCGGCGGCACGTGGACTGACGCCATGGAGCCCGCCGTAGCTGCGCAATTGCGAGAAGCCATGATCCAGGTGGTGCAGCGTGGCACGGCCACGCGCGCAGCGCTGCCGGGCGTGCAGGTGGCCGCCAAGACGGGCACCGCCCAAACCGCCAACTCTCGCTCACACGCTTGGACCATTGCCTTCGCCCCGGCAGAAGCACCACGTGTGGCCATCGCCGTGATCATCGAAGACCAAAATGAGGTGAGCACCACCACGGGGGGACGGATCGCCGCACCGGTGGTGGCCACCGTGCTCAAAGAAGCCTTGTTCGTCACCCGCTGACGCGTCATTACTCAGCCGGGTGACCCAAGCCGTACTGCCATGGCGGTTAGCGTGGCGCCCACCATGGAGCCGAGCACCACCGTCGTCAACGAACGCTACGAAGTGGAGATCGGCCAGGTCGTCCAGACGCCCCTCACCGAAGATCACCGGGCCCATGACCTGATGTTGGACCGGCCGGTCGTGTTCAAAACCCTGGCTGACGAACTCGTCACAGACCGTGGATTCGTGGAACGTTTCCGCCGCCACGTACAAGCCGCCGCCAACCTCACTCATCCCAACATCACCGCCGTGTACGACTGGGGTCGAGACAAGGCGGGTATCGGGTTGCGCCCCGGCCCCACCTACTACGTCATCACCGAGCGGGTCAGCGGCCGCACCGTGGCGGGGTATGTGGATTCCAAGGGTGCGCTGCCTGTGGCGCGAGCACTGCACGTGATGCTCGGAGTCACTGCAGCGCTGTCGTATGCCCATCGCAACGGCACGCTCCACGGCGGTCTTCGACCCCAAGTCGTGTCCGTCACCCCGAATGGGCTGGCCAAGGTGTCGGACTTTGGCTTCGAACGATCACTGGGGGTGGACTGGTCACCCGAGGAAGATCGCCCCGACGATGCTGCGTGGCGGGCTCCGGAACTGGTGCGGTCGGAGGAGCCAGACGAGCGCACCGATGTGTATGGCGCTGGGCTGTTGCTGTATTTCTTGGTCACGGGTCAGGCACCGTTTTCCGGCGCCACTGCTTCGGAACTGGCCCGCAAGCACCTCGATGCCATACCTCCGGCTCCCAGCAAAACCAACACGGAGATCCCACGCGCCTTGGAGGTGATCATCGGGCGGTCGATGGCCAAACGTCGCGAGGATCGCTTCGCCACTGTCGCTGATTTGCGCGCCGCCCTCGTCCGCTTTCGTGATTCGTTGTCCGGGGCGCCGGCTACCCCAACCACGCCCGTCGTCCTGTCTCCACCAGTCATCGAGACCCCGTCACCGGGCATGGCCAACCCGGCCGACACGCCATCAACCAACGACGACGCCACCCGGTGGTCACCGTTTCCCGCAACCTCCCCCCCGGTCACTCCGGTGCCGCCCGCACTCGTGGATGCACCTCATCCTGGCGCACTGATCACGGGCGTTCCCGCTGCTTCCCTTTCCCCTGTCACGTTTCCTCCCACGGCGATGCTGCCCCCCCGGCCGCCCACCTTTGCCGACGAGCCTGACCCCCCCAAGCCGGGGATCACCGACGATGCCACCGTGTTGGCTTCAGCCACCGCGATGAACGAAGCCAAGCATGACGAAAGTGGCAACGATGCCACCTCCGTGCTCCCGACTGGCCAGTTGAGTGGCACTCCCGCCGGGCCCGACAACCCCATGGCGCCCCGATCCAACAAGCGTCAGAGCATTTGGCCATTGGCGGCCATCTTCGCAGTATTGCTGGCAGTGCTGGTGGGGCTCGGCTGGTTGCTGATCAGTTCGCTCAATCTCACCAGCAGCGGGGGCAAGAAGGTCACCGTACCGTCGGTGGTGGGCAAGTCCAGTACCGACGCCAAGACGGCGCTCACCGGCGCCGGCCTCACCTTCAAGATCAACACCGCCACCAACGCGTCGGCGGTGGCCGATTCGGTCTACGACCAGAGCCCCGCAGCCGGGGAGAGCATCGGCGAAGGCAGCACCGTGATCTTGAGCGTCAGTGCAGGATCAGGCGTTCCCCGCGTACCCGACGTGGTGGGCCAAACCGAAAGCGCTGCCCGGGCAGTGATGGCCGCAGTGGGCCTCGGCGTGGACAGGCAGGAGCGGGAGGACGAAACGGCCGCCCCCGGCACCGTCATCGAGCAGATCCCCAAGGCCGACACGGTGATCGATGCCAGCATCATCCGGGTCACTTTGGTGGTGTCCAAGAGCACCGGAAAATTGGCCATTCCCGATGTGGCTGGGATGACCCCGGCAGAAGTGTCCAAGGCCATGATCTCGTTCCGCTATGTCATACAGGGCGAGGCGTCACCCACCGTGGAAAAGACCAAAGCCACTCGGACCGAGCCGGCAGCCGGCACCAAGTTGGACAAGGGCGGCGCAGTCACCGTGTTCGTGTCCAAAGGACCGTCGGTGGCGGTACCCGGCGTCATCGGCCAAAAGGATGCCAATGCGTTGGCTGCGCTCACTGCAGCGGGCTTCAATGTGGACCGCCGCACCCGACCGGTGAGCGACAGCACGGGCATCGGCGTGGTTTTGGAACAGACCCCGGCAGGTGGTGACCCGGCTGTTCCAGGGGCCACAGTCAGCATCGTCATCGGTGCCCTCGACCCCAGTGCCACCACCACTCGTCCACCCCGGCCCACCACCACCATTCCAACTTCGGTGGTGGGACAAACGAACGCCGCCAGCACTTTGGCGCCGATTACCGTGCCCCCCACTGCGGCCCCGGCTACACCTGCGCCCACCGAAGCTCCCACCCCGGCGCCCACTGCCGCCCCACCGGTTCCTGTAGTCACGCAACCTGCTGCGGTAGCACCGGTCCCGGTGGCTAGTTCAGTGCCGTAGGGAGGGCCTACCGGCGCATAGTCTGTAGACCATGGCGTCAGACAAGTCCACCGGTCGCTTCACCCCCAAAACCGAAAAGACCCCGGTGACGGGACCCGTGAAGGATCCGGTGAAGGACCCTGCGAGCCCC
>JAYVGK010000435.1:0-2815 GCA_043772215.1 Acidimicrobiales bacterium
TTAGCCAAAACAAGACCGAGAACCGATACCGTCCACGCCAGCGCCCCGAACGTGTGAGCCATGGCGAACCCCGCATCAGTGGCGCTGAACTCCGAATTGTGCACGGTGGCGCTGGAACTTGCATCCCTAGCCAAACCGGAATGACCAAGGGCTCTTGCTGTTCCGGCGGGGGAAACGGTTCCCAGTTCTGCAGTTCCGTTGTAACGCTGGTAAAAGGTTGGGTCTTCGCGCAGAATCGTTCGACGGGACGGATTTGATGCAAGGTCGTGCGAAGACACGGCCTTGCCTGCACCAGAGATCTTCTCGCTGAACAGTTCTACGGCCTGAGTTGGGGCGTGCACTCGCACCACCATCACCCAGTCACCGTCAGCCGGGAAGGTCACGGTGACCTGATAGGTGCGGGGATCAGCGGTAGAGGCGGTCATCTTGGTGGTCTTCACCCGTAGGTCGGGGTCACCGGCCAGGCCCCCCAAATCAAGATCGGCGCCAGCCACGGCATTGCCCGCCGTGTCTAGCACGGTGGCCTCGTAGGTCCGCTGCGCACCGGTACCAACTCCGCTGGTGAGTTTCACCCCGGCCACTTTCACGGGAGCGGAGGCAGCCAGCGCACCTGCGACCCCCAGGGACCCAAGAGCAACCAATGCCCCCGCGGTGATGATAAGCGCACGAATGGTTGCTCTCATGCGGGTTGTACCACCCACACGGTGGTCATGCCATGTAGGCCCTGTTCGGACTCGGCGTGGGTGAGGATATGGCAATGGAAGGCCCAGGCTCCGGGGTACAGCGACGTGACAATGACGTCATATCGCTCGCCCGGCGCAATGTTCAACGTGTCCACTTCATAGGGAGCAGGTAAGAAGTTTCCGTCCTTGGCCACCACCGTCATTCGATGTCCGTGCAGATGCATGGGATGGATGATGAGACCCTCGTTCATGAAGCGCACCAACGTCTTCTCCCCCACCTTGGCCACCACCGGAGCGGTGGCGGGGAAGCCCTTGCCGTTGATACCAAACCCCAGCGGGCCGTCGTTGAGGATCTCGGTGTATTCGCTGTCGTGGGCGTAGAACGCAGGTACAGGGGTGGTGGCGCAATCCACGATGAATGCACCGATGAGGCCCAGCGGCACCTGCGAGTCGGCTGCGTGATGGGAGTGGTACATGTGCGAACCGCAGTTGATGGGGGTCAGCGTGTACTCGTACGTTTCACCTGGCTTCACCGGATCCTGCGTTACGAAAGTGACCCCATCCTGCTTGTTGTCAGCCAGTTCTACGCCGTGCCAGTGGATTGACGTTGATTGCGGCAGTTCATTCTTCAAACGGACTTTGATTGTTTCGCCCTGTTTGATGCGGATCTGCGGGCCGGGCACGACGCCGTTGTAGGTCCACGCCTCAAATATCTGTCCGGGTGACACTTCCCATTGCACCACCTTCGTGGTGAGTTCAAACACCTTCACACCGTTTTCCAACTTGGGCTCCAGCTTCTGGCCTCCCAGCCCCGAGGTCTTGGCCGGTGGCCCCGCCAGGAAGGCTTTCACCACCTTCTGATGGGCGGCATCCACTGCTTTGTAATCGGTCCCTGCCGCGATGGTGGTGGCACTGCCGGCCGCTACGGCGCCGCCGTTGGCAGTTCCGGTCACGGTGAAGGTCCCGGTCATACCGGCCTCCTTGTGGCCAGAAACGTTGCAATACCACGTATACGTACCAGCTTCAAGAGAGCCGAGGTCAAAGGAGGCCGTTTGACCCACGGTGATCACGGGGCTGGACCCCACGCCGTCAATGGTGAGGTTGTGCGCTGACGGCCCCTCGTTCTTGAGGGTGAGCACGATCGGTCCAGCGGGAAATGTTGTGGTGGATGACTTGATTCGGAAGTCCGACAGCGACACAGTGGCCGTAGCCGCCTTGACGGCTGGCCCTGATGCGCCCACCCCACCACTTTCACTCTGGTTGCGCAGACTGAAGCCCATGGCCACCACGGCAAACACCACCGCGATACCTGCGGCGAGGAACGCCAGCACCGAGAGCCCGTCGGTTGATTCGCGAATGGCGGGCTTGGGAGTGGAGTTGCTGTCGGTCATGGTTACCTCGTGAGTAGATGCGGATGTCCTTCCCATCGTGGCCGTTGGCCACCCCGCTTGGGCAGGGAGCAACGTCCAAGCTCGGCACGCCAAACGTCCCGATACTTTTGGTCAGAAGTCCCGTCAGACAGCCTCGGCAATTCGTATCCACCGACTATTGGCAAAATCGAATAGCTTGCAGTCACGGGTGGCCCGAAAGTAGTCACGCAGATGAAATGAGCGCTGTTTGATGACCCCCGGAAAGGCAGAATCAATGGCGTCAGCCGCCTGCGACAGCCGATAGCAGGGAATGCGAGCATCCACGTGATGCGGAACATGGACAAAGATGTGGTGTAGGGCGACGTCAATGAGCCAGGGCGCCCTCATCACCGTCGTCCCCACCAGTTGGGCCTTGGAGCGCGTCCAATCGTTTCCGTCGTACCACTTCAGGTCTGCCTGGACGTGATGGATGTGTACGGTGGCTCCGATCACCCATGTGAATACGAGGAATGGGATTATCAGTACTCGTGCCCACATCCACAGCGCGCTGAGCACAGTGGAATCCTGTCGCCATCCGAGTAGCACCGTAACGGCCGTCATCGCCAGTACGAACCCCACCACGATGCGACGGTCCCGCCGGATGCCAGGCGCGCTTCGATTGGCAGGGGTGAAGCGAATCATCTTGGACCACCAGACGTTGCGCAGGTAGTAGGGGCCGGCGCCTGCCCACGACCAATCCAAACGGTGTACGAATTGCTGACG
>JAYVGK010000436.1:0-2071 GCA_043772215.1 Acidimicrobiales bacterium
ATCTGAAAGAGTGGAGCAGTGAGTGCTGAACAACGTCTTCCGGCTGCGGTCCTGTGGGACATGGACGGCACGCTGCTTGACACCGAGCGCTACTGGATCGAAGCCGAATACAAACTCGTGGCCGAGCATGGTGGTGAGTGGAATGAACACCATTGTCATGCAGTGGTGGGAACGGACCTACGCGAGTCTGCTCGGTACATCCAGACCCATGGTGGGGTGGACCTGCCCGTAGATGTGTTGGTGAATCAGTTACTGGACCGAGTACTGGCCAGTTTGCACTCTCACTCCGACCCCTCATCATTGTGGATGCCGGGTGCCCTGGATCTGCTGGAGGGATTGCGAGTCGCCGGAGTGCCATGCGCCCTGGTCACCATGTCGTGGCGACGATTGGCCGACGAGGTGGTGGCGTTGCTCCCGACGGGAACGTTCAGCGCAGTCATAGTGGGTGACGAAGTGCAACTGGGCAAACCGCATCCCGAGCCGTACTTGACCGCGGCCCGGACCCTGGGAGTTGCGCCACAACATTGTGTGGCCATTGAGGACTCGCCCACGGGGCTGAAATCAGCGCAAGCAGCGGGATGCGCCGTGGTGGCCGTGCCCAACCTCGTCCACATTGCGGAGGGCCCCGGGCGGACGGTACTCAACTCACTGGTCGGCGTCACTCACGAATGGTTGGGGACCTTGGTGTCGCAACGGACAGCGGCTGCGTCGCCAAGTCCGCCGGATAAGTGATGTCAATTCTTACTATCGATCGTGCTCGGCACCATCGCAATTGGTTTGCTCAGTAGTTCCGCAACTGGCTTGCCATGACGGCTGATGACGATTTCCTTGCCATCAGCCACCCGATTGAGTAAGTCTGGAAGCGAGGCGTGGGCTTCGCTCACTGTCACGGGGGTCATGGACGGAACAGTTTGTCCTTTATGCGAACATGTATGGCAGCGTACAAAAAACACTGTCTATACGGGTCATAGAATTGTCAGGAAACAGTGGCCGAAGACAGAGATGCCGCTGCCTCCACGTGAATTACTGGAATTCGGCATTGCCGAGCAATCCGACACGGCAGATCGAGTTTTAACCAACGCGATAATCCAGACGGCAGCGTAGACACGATGATCTGGTGGTACGTGACGTGCTCAGTGGCCTCCACCGCAGCCAGAAACGGCTCTAGTCGGGTGACTTTCCCGTCCGCAGTTGCACCCTTGTCTCGTAGCCAAAGAAGTAGCACCTGGAGGCGATCGTCGGCGAACTGCAACTCTTCAGCCTCTTGCGAGGCGGTGAGCCGATAAAGCAACCCACCCACCGAATCCATACCCAATGGCACGATGGTGCTCATATCCACATACGGAGCCGGCACCAATACCTGGAAGCTGCACGTCCCCGAGGCGATCCGATCCGCCAAGGCCTGTTGCAACGATTCGCTGGTGGTGGTCCGGTTGGCGACCACCAAATAACGACGGGTGCCGTCGTCAACGGTCGGGTTCGATGCAGGATCAACCATGGGACTCTCCTTCACTCAGCAGCAAACTTTTGGGGTGGGGTGAAGAGCACGACGTGATAAGCCGTCACCAAGTGTACACAGTGACGATGGTCACGTGACAAGGGCCGGTCCGCCATGCTTTCAGTGCCGTGATGGTCAGTAGTGCGACGGCCACCGTGGCCAGTTTGGCCAACATAACGGTGCCACCTGCGGCCACCATCGGATCGGGACGCAACCGGGTGGCGGTGTTGAGCACGGCGGCCACAATGAGCCCACCCACCACCGCCAAGCCATACCCCAACTGCAGCCCTTGGCGGCGTCCCGTCGTTGCATCAGCCTCGACAGCATCTGCCACATGAATGCGGTGCCGGTGGTGACGGTGGCCGTGGCCAAGCCCGCCCACGGGGTTTCCTGCCCCAGAATGCCCTGCACCACGAAGCCCCCACCGTCACTGCCGACGACGGCGCAGCGGCGCCTGCTACCTGTTCCAAGGTCAGAACCCGCTGCGTTTGGCGTTGGATGGCAGTGCGCTCCGCCAAGGTGCGGATCGGTTGCTCGGTGTCCACAGTTTCATACCGCCTGGAGCGCAAGTCC
>JAYVGK010000437.1:0-5558 GCA_043772215.1 Acidimicrobiales bacterium
CCTGCTCGCCGAAGAGATCAGTCTCGGTCTCCTCCGCAAACGTCGTTTCGATGACACCGGCGCGGGCGCCACCAATGGCATAGGCGTATGACAGGGCCAGGGCCTTGGCCTTACCGCTGGCATCTTGCTCCACGGCGATGAGGGCAGGCACGCCGCCGCCTTCGGTGTACGTGCGACGCACCAGATGGCCGGGACCCTTGGGGGCGATCATGATGACGTCCACGTTGGCGGCCGGCTTCACCAATTCGAAGCGCACGTTGAGACCATGAGCGAACGCCACAGCCTGTCCCGCCGACAGATTGGGGGCCACATCACGGTCGAACACCTCGGCGATATCGGTGTCGGGTAACGTGATCATCACCAGGTCGGCATACGCCGAAGCCTCGGGCATGGTCATGACTCGCAGGCCAGCCGCCTCTGCCTTGGCCTTGGACGACGAACCCTCACGAAGTCCGACGACCACGTCGACGCCGGACTCCTTGAGGTTCAATGCATGGGCGTGGCCCTGGCTGCCGTAGCCGAGGATGGCCACCTTGGTGCCGAGGATGATGGACGGGTCAGCGTCCTTCTCGTAATAGACGGTTGCCATGGGGGCACCTCCTGTGTGTGAGCCCACATTCTTCCGTAGATCGCCTGGTGCGGCTATCGCAAATGTCGGATGGCACTGATGCGTAAACTGCATCGATGCCAGACCTTGCGGACATTGTGCTCACGGTGGCTGCCGCTGATCGGGCCAACTTCGGGGCCGTGGCCAGGGCCAACCACGTGAGTCAGTCCACGGTGTCGAGAGCAGTGCAGCGGGTGGAGGCGTCGCTGGGGGTTACGCTTTTCGACCGTGAAGGACGTTCGGTGCGGGTACTTGCTACCGCAGCGCCAGCGTTGGAGGGATTGCGGTCCATCGTCCACACCTGGAACGCACTGGGCCAGTCACCAAATCAGGCCGGTTCGCTGTCTATCTTCTGTACGCTTACGGCTTCACAGACCATCGTGCCCGATGTACTTGCCGCATTCCGCCGTGAGCACCCCACAATGGAATTGTCGTTACACACCGGAGCCGCCAGTAGGGCCCTCGATGCAGCGTTGAGCGGAGAAGTGGATGCAGCGTTTGCACCACTGCCACGATCGCTACCCCGGGCACTGGTGTCGCTGGAGGTAGCAACCACCCCGTTGGTGGCGTTCTGTGCGCTCGACACCAGGGTGAACCGCACTTGGGCTGACGTCCGGTTGGTGCTGCCCCGGCCGGGAGTCACTCGGTCCCTGATAGATGAGTGGCGTCGTGTTCATATGAGCACAGAGCATTCGGTGCAGGAGACGGAAACTCACGAGGAGGTGGTGACGCTCACTGCGCTCGGATCCGGTATCGGTATCGTGCCCCGCTTGGTGTTGGAGTCGAGTGCGTTGCGTCCACGGTTGCGCGAGCTGAGCCCGCCCGCACGGCTGCCCACCATGCGGATCGGTCTATGCGCCGCACGTCGACACATCGCTCGTGGCCCGTTGGCGTTGCTCTGGGAGATGCTGCGCTGACCCGCCCCCACCCGCACCAACTCGTCGGATCGGGAACGGCTGGGGTCAGCCGGCGAGGTCCTCCACCACATGCAGGGTGCGGGCATGGCGGGCCAACTTGGGAAGGGCCACTTGGCCGGTGCGTTGTACCTCCACGATACCAAAGGGTCGCACCAACTCCTCGAAATCGTCGAGCTTCTCCGGCGGATCGGCCAGCATGATGGTGATCTGATCGAAGCCCACATTGACGATTTTGCCGTCGAAGATGTTGACCAATTCCGCCACTTCCGCCCGACGCTCGCTGGGCGCCTGTACCGTGATGAGCAACAACTCCCGAGCCACCGACTCAGCGGCCGACAACTCACGAATGTCGAGCACGTTGATGAGCTTGGTGAGCTGCTTCACAATTTGATCCATGGGCGTGGAGTCGGCATCCACCACGATGGTGATCCGCGATGTATGCGGATCATCAGTGGGGGCCACTGCCAGCGAATAGATGTTGTAACCCCGGCGGCTGATGAGTGATGCCACTCGGGCCAGTACACCAAACTTGTTCTCCACCAGCACACTGAGGGTGTGGTGCCCGGCCTTGCCGGTGGGACGGATGGCTTCCTTGAATTCAGTCATCAGAGTTCACCAGCCCCGGTTGGCAATGCGCGTGGATTTCTCGATGGCCAAACGCTCCCGCTGCGCCTCGTGCAGTTCCACGTCGTCATTGCCGACGCCAGCAGGCACCATGGGGAACACCTTTTCGCGCTCGTCGGTGCGGAAGTCGACCACCACCGGTCGATCATTGATGGAATTGGCCTTGTCAATGGCTGGCTGCACCTCTTCGGGCGAATCCACCCGGATGCCCACGCAGCCCATGGCCTCGGCCAATTTCACGAAGTCCGGCAACTCAGGTGATAGGTACACTTCCGAATATCGCTCGTCGTAGAACATCTCCTGCCACTGTCGCACCATGCCCAGATAGGAGTTGTTGAGGATGGCCACCTTGATGGGGATCCGTTCGATGGATGCCGTGGTGAGTTCCTGATTGGTCATCTGGAAGCAGCCGTCACCATCGATGGCCCACACCGTTTTGTCGGGCTGTCCCACCTTGGCGCCAATGGCGGCAGGCACCGAGAAGCCCATGGTGCCAAGGCCGCCCGAGTTCACCCACGTATATGGATGGCGGAACTTCCAATACTGACTGGACCACATCTGGTGTTGGCCCACACCCGACACCAAGATGGTGTCTTCCGGAGACGAGTCCCGCAGATGTTCGAGCACCATCTGCGGCTTCAGCGCATCACCGGCGGCGGCCGGCTCGTAGTGCAATGGAAAGTTCTCCTGCCAGCCGCTGATGGACTGCTTCCATCCAGCACGATCCGGCGCCATGACGCCGGCTGAGTTCAACTCGCGCAGGGCCTTCACCAGTTCCTCGATGGTGAGGCGGGCGTCGCCGATGAGCGACACATCGGGCTTGCGCACCTTGCCGTGTTCGGCCGGATCGATGTCGGCATGGATGATCTTGGCGTGCGGCGCAAACCCACTGAGTTTGCCCGTGATGCGATCATCGAACCGAGCGCCGAGATTGATGAGCAGATCGCTCTGTTGCATGGACGTGGTGGCCGTGTAGTTGCCGTGCATACCCGGCATGCCCAACGCCAAACGATGGTCGTCGGGAAACACACCCCGCGCCATCAACGTGGTCACCACGTGGATGTCGAGCATCTCCGCCAACTCCAGAAGCGCCTCGGCGCCCCGAGCCTTGAGCACGCCGCCACCCACGTACAGCACCGGTCGCTCCGAGGCCAGGATCATCTCCGCCGCCCGGCGAATGGACATGGGATCGGCATTCATCTGCGGGCGATATCCGGGCAGGTCAACCGAGGTGGGCCAGTACCACTCCATGGAGTTTTGCAACACGTCCTTGGGGACGTCGATGAGTACCGGACCAGGGCGACCGGTGGTGGCGATGTGGAACGCCTCGGCCACGATACGCGGCAGGTCCTGGGCGTCCATCACCAGCTCGTTGTGTTTGGTGACGGAGCGGGTGATGCCCACCGTGTCGCACTCTTGGAAGGCGTCGCTGCCAATGGCCCCGGTGGACACCTGACCGGTGATGCACACCATGGGAATGGAGTCCATATAGGCGTCGCACAGGGGAGTGACCATGTTGGTGGCGGCCGGACCGCTGGTGACCATGGCCACCCCGGGACGACCCGTGACGTGGGCGTATCCCTCCGCCATGTGCCCGGCTCCTTGCTCGTGGCGTACCAGGATGTGGCGGATGGGCGACTCGAGCAGCGGGTCGTAGGCGGGCAGGATGCAGCCGCCGGGCAGGCCGAAGATCACTTCTGTGCCAACCATCTCGAGGCTCTTGATGAGGGCCTGGGCTCCGGTGATACGCATGACGGGGTTCCTTCTGGTGAGCGGGGGAGGTTCGGAAAAACAAAAAACCTCCGGGGTTACCGGAGGTCGGGAAGCACACGCGGCTATGTGGGCGCCGGGTGCGCTAAGGGATTACTACTACGAGGAGGCTGGCGGTGGGCACAGACGACATAGTCCTTCCAGTCTGACAGCACTCGGCCCCTCAGCGCAACCCCTCCCAATGCACTCGTTCCTTACACTGGGTCACCGGGGCGATTGCGGGCCACCCATCGCAGTGCGTTGCCGATCAGGCGAACCGACACCGGATGTTCGATCGAGGCGGCCGACGCTCCGATCGGCAGATACACCACCTCGGCTTGGCCCACCCGGTGTGTCCAGGCCACCACCCGCCCTGACTGCACCAGCAACGGCCGCACGCCCATGCCCCCCACCACTACCGGCTTCGACGCAGTGACCTGTTGATCCAGCCCCTCGAGGACGGGATGGGTGTCGCCGCGCATGGTGGCCAGCGCCGCGTCGCCGGCCAGCGACACATGAGACACACCACCCACAAAGTCACGCCACCCTGGCCAGTCCGGCCACGCCGAAGCACCGTGATGCAGCACCACAAACCCGTGACCTAGCTGACACAGCTCAGCAAAGCCTCGCATCACCTCACGTGACGGACGCTGCTGCTCATCGGTGGCGCTGACATCGTGGACCAAAAATGCATCCCAGATGCCCGCCGCTCTGCTGTTGAAGAACACCTCGGCGCCTGGGCGCTGCACGTGCATCCAGGCCACCCCCGGGTCGTCCTCGAGCACCTTGCGCAGCGCTCGCCCGGTGGGGGCGTCGCCACTGGTGATCAGTAGGACGTCGAGTTGGCGGTTGGGCACGTCGTCACGCTACCGGGCCTCCAGAGCCGCTCAGGTGTGGGCCCGCAACGCCTCGATGAGCTTGGGCAACACCTTGTGTACATCGCCCACGATCCCCAAATCGGCAATACCGAAGATGGGGGCTTCTTTATCCTTGTTGATGGCGATGATGGTTTTGGCACCCTTCATGCCCACCATGTGCTGGGTGGCTCCGGAGATACCCACTGCTATGTACACATCGGGTTTTACCGTTTTACCGGTTTGACCCACTTGGTAGGAGTACGGAACCCAACCTGCATCGACGATGGCCCGTGATGCGCCGGGTGCACCCTTGAGCAGCTTGGCCAACTCCTCCACCATCTCGTACTTGGCGGCCTCCCCCAGACCTCGTCCGCCGGACACCACCACCGACGCTTCGTCGAGTGACGGGCCGCTGTGCTGCTCGACGTGCCGCTCTGCGATCTTGGCGGTGCCAGTGGCCCCCGTGTCACCAATGGGCAGCGATTCCACCGAGGCAGGCGCACCACCGGATGCCTCGGCAACAAACGACTTGGGGCGGACCAACAAAATGTGGGGGCCTGTCGAAGTGAACGTGGCTTTCATGGTTTTGGCGCCACCGAACACGGCATGCTCGGTGGTGACGCTGTCGCCCTGCACGCTGAAGCCGATGGCGTTGGTGAGCACCGTGACGTTGAGCTTGGCCGATAGACGACCAGCCACATCGCGGCCGTCGTAACTCTGGGCCAACAAGATGAGTTGGGCCGGGTCGCCCGCCGCGGCAAGTGCAGCAATGGCCGAAGCCACCGGTACGCCCACCAACGAGCC
>JAYVGK010000438.1:0-3736 GCA_043772215.1 Acidimicrobiales bacterium
CGGTCGTGCTCCGGCTGTGCGCTCGCTACGCTCAGCGCTCGTGAACACCGAGCTCGATCCAGTCATCGACGGCCCCCTCTACCGACAGGTTTTGGGCCATTTCCTCACGGGAGTCACGGTGATCACTGCCGTTTCTGGCGGTGAGCCGGTGGGGATGGCGGCCAGTTCGTTCACGTCACTGTCCATGGACCCGCCCCTGGTGTTGTTCTGTGCCGGGATTGCGTCCAGTAGTTGGCCGCGAATTCAGCAGGCGGGTCACTATTGCGTCAACGTGCTCGGTTCTACCCAAGAGCACATCAGCCGACAGTTTGCGTCCAAAGCAGATGACAAGTTCCAGGGTGTGGGCTGGCGCACCGAGCGCAGCGGGGCACCGGTGCTCACCGATGCATTGGCCTGGATCGACTGTCGTATCGAGAACGAGTTCGACGGCGGCGACCATGTGATTGTGGTGGGACGAGTTCTGGCCTTGGGCAATCAAGACAGTGACGGCCCGTTGGCATATTTTCGTGGCGGCTACGGCAACTTCAGTCGCTGAGTAACCGCGCTAATGCCATTTACGTTCCATCCCACTGTCATTGCCGATGTGGTGATGGTCGAGAGCCGACAGTTCCCCGACGAGCGAGGTTTCTTCCGCGAAGGGTTCAAGCAGTCTGAGTTCGCCGCCGCCGGATTGGCGTTGACGTTCGTACAAGACAACGTGTCACGATCACGTCAGGGGGTGCTGCGAGGGTTGCATTTCCAAACGGGGGCAAAGGCCCAGGGCAAGTTGGTGTCGGTGGCCCGAGGCGAAGTGTTCGACGTGGCCGTGGACATCCGCACCGGTTCACCCACATACGGCCGGTGGGTGGGCGAGACACTGTCGGACAGCAACGGACGCATGCTGTGGATTCCCGCCGGATTTGCGCATGGGTTTTGCGTACTCAGCGAGTTTGCTGACCTCACCTATAAGTGTACTGATGAGTTCTCGGCCGCCCACGACGGCGGCGTCCGGTGGGACGACCCGGCCATTGGAGTGCAGTGGCCGGTGAGCGACCCGGTGTTATCGGCCAAGGACCTCGAATTGCCGCTTCTGGCAGAGTGCGTCCACGGCTTCACGTATACAAGCTGAGGCGCTTGGGCATGGTGCGCTCCCGCGCGTGATGTTCAGGTGGTGATGCCCACCGACGTGAGGATGAAGGAAAGTACGAAGGCTTCGTCTCGCCACACCGAGTAGCGGCCGGTGGGCCCCCCGTGCCCGGCGCCCATCTCCATCTTGAGCAGTATGCGATTGGTGCCGGTACCGCGCTCACGTAAGCGGGCCACCCACTTGGCCGGTTCCCAGAAACCCACTCGCGGGTCGTTGAGGCCTCCGGTGGCCAGGATTTGCGGATGATCAACCGCCGCCACGTTTTCATATGGCGCATACGATGACATGCACGCATAGAATTCTGGTTCTGCTGGATTGCCCCATTCGTCCCACTCGATGGCGGTGAGGGGCAGTGTGTCGTCGAGCATGGTGTTCACCACATCCACGAACGGCACCTCGGCCACCACGGCGCACCACCGGTCTGGTCGGGCATTGATCACCGCCCCCATCAACAACCCACCGGCACTACCGCCGCGCGCCACAATGCGATGAGGGTCGGCATAGCCCACAGATGCCAGATGGTCGCCAACCGCGATGAAGTCGCTGAACGTGGTGGGCTTGGCCAAGAACTTGCCGTCGAGGTACCACCGCCGACCCCGCTCGCCACCGCCACGGATATGGGCAATGGCAAACACGAAGCCACGATCAAGCAGAGACAGTCGCAGCGACGAGAACGTAGGGTCGATGGAAATCTCGTAGGCCCCGTAGCCGTACAACAGCAACGGCGCAGTGCCATCCACGGGTGTGTCGCGCCGATGCACCACCGAAACGGGTACCAACTCACCGTCAGGGGCGGGGGCCCATACCCGCTCACAGGTGTACGCCTCCGGGTCGAACGGACCAAGGACGGGTTGGCGTTTGAGAACCACCCTATCGCCGGAAACAAGGTCCTCTTCGAACACGGTGGACGGGGTCACCGGCGAGGTGTAGCCAAATCGCAAAACGTGGGTGTCGAACTCGGCGTTACCACCGCTCCATACGCTGTACACCGGCTCCGCCATACTCAGTACACGTACATCTCCAATGGTCCCGTGGTCATCCAAATCCACCACGCGCAAGCGTTCCAGGGCATCGGCGCGCTCGTGCAACACCAGATGGCGGATGAACACGTCGACCCCATCGAGCTTGAGTGGATAGGGCTCATCGGTGGCCGGATGCAGGCCGCAGTCGCTCCACTGGGCCGCCCCGGGCGTGTCCACCGGGGCGGTCATCAATCGGAATCCGTCACTGCCGTCGTTGGTGACGATGATGAGACGCTCGGTGCCGTCAGCGGCGCGGTGGTGGTCGACACCGTATTCGATACCGTGACGGCGGGGCTCCACCACGGAGAAACGCGCTGATGGATCAACGGCGGCGGTGGCGCGTAGTAGATGGACCTCGGTGGTCACCTGGCTGCCCAGCGTCAACACCAAAAATTCATCGGTGGCCGATACGCCCACACCGAGAAAGAAGCGCTCGTCGGGTTCTTCGAACACCATCACGTCGGCGGCCTGATCGGTACCCACATGATGGCGCCACAATCGATAGGGACGCATAACATCGTCGAGGGTGGCATAAAACATCGTGGCCGAGTCTGCCGCCCACGCCGATCCGGGGGCCACCGGCCCCACCACCTCCGCTGAATCCTCTCCGGTGGTCAGGTTGCGGAACCGCAACTCGTACTGCTCGGAACCATTGGTGTCTATGGCCCAGGCCACCCACTGATGATCGGGGGATGGGTCGAACGTGCCCAAGGCAAAATAGTCATGACCGTCGGCCACCACGTTCTCGTCCAGCAATACCACTTCGGCGCTCTCGTCGTTGGCCGACGCTCGGGGGCGGCGGGTGTGGATGGCGTACTGACTGCCCTCCACCGTGCGGGTGACGTAGGCCCACGGACCTTTTTTCACCGGCACCGACAGGTCCGTTTCCTGGATGCGGGCCTTGATCTCCTGGAACAATGACTCCTGTAGGTCGACGGTGGCGGCGGTGAGGGCGGCGGTATAGGCGTTCTCCGCCTCGAGATGGGCCATAACCTCCGGATCGTCTTTGCCACGCAGCCAGGCGTACTCGTCGGTGCGGGTGATGCCATGCAGGGTGGAGCTCACCGGACGCGCAGCAGGGATGGGGGCAACGGGAGTTCCAGACATTGACTGGCCAGGGTAGGGCTTCGTTGCGTATCCGAAGTCCCCGTATGGTGGGCGACCATGCCCATCTATGCGCTGGGGGACCTCGAACCCCGCATCCATCCCGACGCGTTCGTCCATCCCGAGGCGGTGATCATCGGCGATGTACAGATCGGTGCCCTGTCGTCGATCTGGCCGTGCGCGGTACTGCGTGGCGACTCCGGTCAGATCATCATCGGGGAGCAGACGTCGATCCAGGACGGCACGGTGATCCACTGCATCCCCACCCGTCCCACGTCGGTGGGCAATCGATGCGTGGTGGGCCATATCGTGCATTTGGAGGGCTGCACCATCGAAGACGATGTACTGGTGGGCAATGGGTCGGTGGTGCTGCACAACGCCATTGTCTGTTCTCATTCTCTGGTCGGCTCCAATGCGGTGGTGGGCAACAACATGGTGGTGCCGTCCGGAGCCATGGCCTTGGGGGTGCCGGCCAAGATGCGTG
>JAYVGK010000439.1:0-2052 GCA_043772215.1 Acidimicrobiales bacterium
TGCGTGGATTCACTCGCGACATCGCCGCCGAATCGGTGTTGTTGCTACTCCTCATCCCATTGGTGGGCTACGTGCTGTGGCGTACCCCATTTGGGTTGCGGTTGCGCAGTTCGGGGGAGAAGCCCAGTGCCGCCGATTCGCTGGGCGTCAACGTCACAGCCATCCGGTGGGCTGCGGTCATCGCCTCCGGCGCCTTTGCTGGCCTTGGAGGGGCGTGGCTGGTCACCAATGTGGGCAAGTACCAGCAGGGGCAGGAGGGTTTGCGGGGGTTCCTGGGTTTGGCTGCGGTGATCTTCGGCAACTGGCGCCCGGTGGGGATCTTTGCGGGAGCGTTGCTCTTCCAATTCACCGAGTCGGTACGGCTCCAGATCGGCGACTCCACGGCCCGTGCGTTCCTGCTGGCGGTGGCTTTCGGGTTGGTGGCGGTGGCCATTTGGCAGTTCACTCGCCGGGCCACGTGGGCAGGTGCCGTGGTGGTGGCCACGGCAGTGGGCGTGTACGTCTATTACGTCACCTCCAGCAGGGTGGACGACAAGCTCACGGCCACGTTTCCCTACCTCATCACGTTGTTGGTGCTGCTGTTCTCGTCGGAACGTTTGAGACCGCCCGCAGCATCGGGTCTGCCATGGACCAAGGGGCAGGGCACGTAGCTCGACAGTCACGTCTACCGTTTGGGCCCATGTCAGCGATACGGGGTCGAGCACTGCTGGTGGTGGCATTGGCAGTGTTTGTGGTATCGCCGGCCTCGGCGCGGACCGTACGCCACCCTGCCCGGCGGTCGACCGTTGGCAGCGCCCCTGCGGCTGTTCCGAGCACGACCAGCGCTGCTTCCACCACCCCACGTAGTACTGCGTCGACCACACTGGCTCCGCTGCCGGAGACACTCACCCCGCAGGCGTACCTGGATCGGGTGCTCACGTTCATGGAACGCAACACCGCCCGGACCTCGTCAGTCAACGTTCCCGCCATTGTGGCTGCGGCCAAGGAAAAGGGACAAACGGCCCCCGATATTGCGGCCACCTATCCCATCATTCGAGCTGCCCTCACTGCGCTCGGCGACCGCCACAGTGCCCTATTGGACCCAGTGTCGGCGGCATCGTTCTTACGAGGACAATCAACCGGTTTCGGCTTCCGGGTGTATCCCCCTGATGTGATGTGGGTACTGCCCGGTAGTCCCGCTGAGGCAGCAGGCATGAAAACATTGGACCGAGTGCAGACCTTGAACAACAAACCGTTTGCCCAGACCACTGCAACAGATCGAATGGTGTCAGTAGCCACGTTTGCGGTTCTGCGTAACGGCGAGCCGCTGCAGTTCACGGTCAACAGAGGGGCGCTGGTCACGGCTGAACGTCCCGCGATCCGCGAGTTCTCCGGCCACCTGGGTTACATCGATCTACCGGGAGCCACCGGTGACAGCGAGGCCGAGGCCCAATTCGTACGGAGCGGGGTCGGAGGCATCTCTACCGTAGAGGCGGCGGTGCGACCGTGCGGGTGGGTACTGGACCTGCGCCGCAACAGTGGGGGATTCCCATTTTCGATGCTCAGCGTGTTGGAGCCATTTCTGGGCAACGGGCCGTTTCTGGGATTTGCATACGGTGACGGCAAGCGTCAAATGGTGGCCTTCGACAACGGCACGTTACGAGTGGGTACGTCCAAGTCGTGGGTCAACGAAACCCCTGTTCGCCTGCCCGATCAAGAGGTTCCCATAGCGCTTCTCACCTCTCCCAACACCGCCAGTGCAGGCGAGGCTGCGGTGATCGCCTTTGTGGGTCGACGTAACTCGCGCACGTTCGGCGAACCCACGGTCGGTGTCACTTCGGCCAACGTTGGCATCAGCCTGCCCGACGGAGCGTTTGTGATGGTCACGCACTCTTATGACACGGACCGATCAGGAAAGCTGTACGACGGTCCGCTGGTGCCGGAGGTGGCCATCACCACCGATTGGACCACGTTCGGTACCGGGGCCGACCCCGTCCTCACGGCGGCCCAGTGGTGGCTTGATGGGCAACCTGCATGCGTGGGCAGATGACCAGTCCCACAACTGCTGGTGGG
>JAYVGK010000440.1:0-1673 GCA_043772215.1 Acidimicrobiales bacterium
ACCACCACGAACGCGTTGTCGAGCATGTCCGGTGTCTCGCCGGCCGGATTACCGGGGTAGCGCTCGGTGAGGTGATTCACGTCTTGGCCACCACTGGCATATACCCGCACCGGCTGCGAGCCTGTGGCCAAGTTCATGAGGTCAAAGAAGTGACAGCACTTCTCCACCAGAGTGCCCCCGGTATTGCCGCTGAAACGGTTCCAATCGCCCACTTTGATGAGGAAGGGGAATCGATGTTCGCGGATGGAGATCATCTTCAGCGCACCGATGTTCTCGGTGCTGAGCGCGCGGAGAAACTCAGCTACGGGTGGCATGTAGCGATACTCGAGCCCCATCCACACCACACCCAGGTGGGCATGCGCCGCCCTCACCATGCGCTGGGCATCGGCGATGGTGGTGCACAACGGCTTCTCCACCAGTACGTGGAGGTCGGTGTTCCATACCTGCTCCAGCACCGTGGCGTGGGTGTGATTGGGCGTGCTGATCACCACCGCATCCACCAACCCCGATTCCAACAGATCCTCGTAGCGCAAGTACTCGGCCCAAGGGTGGCATTCGCCAGCGTTGATAGCCCTGGCAGAATCGAGTGACGGCGGGTGCGGGTCCGCCACTGCCGTGACGTTCGCACCGGGTAACGCCAACAGGTTTCGGATGTGCTCACACCCCATCAATCCCGATCCAATGATTCCGTAGCGCACATCGTCAGCGGGAGGGCCCGATGAAGGGTTGGTTGGAGGGGCGTTCACGGCGTCACGGTACCCAACGCGACTACCCTCCCGCCGATGCACACACGGGCACTCGGCCATACCGGTATCGAGGTCGGGGCGGTGGCATTCGGCTGTTGGAAATTCGGCGGCACAGACGTGGCCACGGCTCGGGCTCGCATCGAGACAGCGTTGGAGTGTGGCATCACGCTGGTGGACACCGCCGATGTCTACGGGCTGGACAACAACTGCGTGTGGGGTGGCGCCGAGGACTTGCTGGGCCAGGTGTTCGCCGATGCCCCGCAACTGCGTGCCCAATTGGTGATTGCCACCAAGGGCGGTATCCATCTGGGTCCCGATCACGGCGGGCGTGACGGACTCGGCATCCCGTACGACTCCAGCCCGGCCTGGATCACCCATACCTGCGAAGCATCCCTACGACGACTGCGTATCGACGTCATCGACCTCTACCAAATTCATCGGCCGGATCTGCTGGCGCACCCCGCCGAAGTGGCCGAGGCACTGGCATCACTGGTGGAGTCGGGCAAAGTTCGCCATCTGGGGGTGAGCAACTACACCCCGGCCCAACTCGACGCGTTGCGGGCCCACCTCGAACTGCCGCTTGTCACCATCCAGCCAGAATTTTCGGTGGCCAATATCGAGGCCATTGACGACGGCGTATTGGACCAAGCCATGCAGGAGGGACTGACTCCTCTGGCATGGAGCCCGTTGGCTGGCGGTGCACTCATCAGTACACACACTGATGATCCGCGGATGTCCAACATCCACCATCTATTGGACGAATTGGCAGAGCATCACAGCACCAGTCGGACCGGCATTGCTCTGGCATTCATACTGGCCCACCCCGCGGGCATCATTCCCATCGTGGGCACGGGTAAACCCGAGCGGATCCGAGAGGCTGCCGCCGCCACCGACGTGCACCTCACCAAAGCCGAGTGCTATCAGCTG
>JAYVGK010000441.1:0-2393 GCA_043772215.1 Acidimicrobiales bacterium
CGACATGAGCCGGATCGAACGATTGGTGAACCTTACCGCCGCCCTCTTGGCCACAGAGCGCGCCCTCACCGCCGAGGAACTCCGTGACCGCGTCCCTGGTTACCCCGAAGACAAGGCGTCATTCCGGCGTCAATTCGAACGAGACAAGGATGCATTGCGCGAATTGGGCCTGCCGTTGCTGTTGGAGTCACAGCGCATGGGTAGCGAGGAACAATCCGCCTATCGCATCGACCCTGATCGCTACTACCTGCGAGATCCCGGGCTCACCCCTGATGAGCTCTCGGCGTTGCATCTGGCGTCGCGTATGGTGCGGATGGAGGGCCTGTCGGCGGGGGACGGTATGTGGAAGTTGGCGGCTGATCGCCTCGATGCTCTCGACGACGTCGGTGTGCCCGGCACCACGGATGCGCAACTGCCAGCGGCCGCAGCGTTGTCGGTTGTATTCCAAGCAATCGGTGAGGCTCGCGAAATTCATTTCACCTACCGCAGTGATGATCGTTTGGTGGTGCCGCGTTCACTGGCGTTTCGTACCGGGCACTGGTATCTCAGCGCCTTCGATATGAATCGAAGCGACGAGCGCTCATTTCGCGTGGACCGTATCGAGGGCGACGTGGTGCTGGGTGGGCCGGCGACAGCCCCGCCATCGCCGGTGGCCCACCGTATGGGTCATCCCTGGGAGTTGGGCGAAGGAGCGCCGGTGGAGGCTCTTGTGCGCATCGACGGTCGCCAAGCACCATGGGCGGTTCGCCATCTTGGGCCCGAGGCAGTTCGTCACACCCATGCCGATGGAGCTGTCACGGTGGCACTCTCGGTGCGCAGTCCCGATGCGCTGCGCAGTTTTGTGCTCGGCTTTCTCGACGGCGCCGTGGTGTTGGATCCCCCAGAACTACGCGCGCTGATGATTGAGTGGTTGGCCACCATGGTGGGGGAACCGAGTATCTGATGGCCAAGGTGAGTACTGAGGGTCGATTGCGACGTATCTTGGCCATGGTGCCGTGGGTGGCCGCCCACGATGGTCCCAGTGTGACCGAAGTGTGTCGGCGCTTTGATTGTCGGGCCGATGAGTTGGCTGCCGACATTGGCCTGTTGTACCTCTGCGGTTTGCATCCATATACGCCGGATTTGCTCATCGAAGCCGAAATACGAGATGCGCGCGTATGGGTGCACTACGCCGACTATTTCAGCCGTCCGTTGCGGCTGACCCCTGGTGAGGGGTTGGGATTGGTGGCGGCAGCACAGACCCTGCTGGCCGTGCCCGGCACCGACCCCCTCGGACCGTTGGCGCGTGGCCTGTCCAAGTTGGCCACCTCCATTGGCGCGCCCTCATCGGTGGCCGTGGAACTCGGTGACGCCGAACCACAGGTCCTGTCCGGGTTGCGGGCTGCTGCTGGCGATGGTCTGCAGGTGGAGATCGACTATCTCTCGTTTGCCCGCAACCAGCGCTCATGGCGCACCATCGAGCCTGCCGGTGTGTTCACCACAGCGGGGCAGTGGTACGTGTCGGCGTGGTGTCACTTGGCTGATGACGAGCGGGTGTTTCGGGTGGACCGAATTGCGGAGTTGCGTGGCACCGGACTGGCCCGTACAAAACCAGCAGTGGCGGCGGCACCTGCATTGTTCGAACGGCCCGGAGCGGCGGGGGAAGTTTCGCTGCGACTGAAGGCGGGAGCGGAATGGGTGGCCGGGCAGTACCCGGTACTGGAGCGACTCGAAGCGCCCGATGGCACCCTGGTGGTTCGCATGGGCGTCAGTGAGTTTGCGTGGTTGGACCGGTTGGTGGTGCGCCTCGGGACCACTGCCGAAGTGCTGAGCGCCCCTGCCGGTTGGAACGGAGCAGTGGTGGCCGCTGCCACCATCCTGGCGAAGTATTCAGCCACCGATAGTGGCTGATCGGATGACGGGTACCTCAGGTCGACCGCGCACCGTGCCGATACCTGCGACATGACTCCACCGGCCAACAGCAGGACTGAGCTGTCTGTGGGCTCAGATGCTGCTGTTCTCGGTTGCCGCCCAGTCCCCTTGTTGCAGCCGGTGCTTGGACGGGCGCCGGGTGGAACCGCCAGTCGGCGACGCCAGAAAGTGCTGGAGTGGTTGGTGATCCTGGTGGCTGGGTTGTGCGTTGCGGTGGTGGTGCGAACCTCGCTGCTCCAAGCGTTCTACATCCCGTCAGAGTCCATGGTGCCCACCTTCGAGATCAACGACCGTGTCGTGGTGGACAAGGTCAGCTATCGCTTAGGGGGCGTACATCGCGGGTCGATCGTGGTGTTCGAGCGTCCCGCCCGCAGTACTGGGTCCATCAAGGACCTCGTGAAGCGAGTGATCGCAGTGGGCGGCGACACCGTAGAAGCTCGTGACGGCCTGGTCTATGTCAATGACAAAGCGCTGTCTGAGCC
>JAYVGK010000442.1:0-5597 GCA_043772215.1 Acidimicrobiales bacterium
GTACGGGCCACTTGGGCGGCCACCGCCTCCACCAACGCCACGATGGAACCGGCCCCCAGCATGGCGTCGTCCTTGCCGTAACTGGCCAGGTCCTGGGCCACCAACACAATTTCCTGGGCGCCCAGTTGTTCCACCTCGTCGAGAATCTGCGACACCGAACGTGATCGCTGCGGCCCGCGAAACGACGGGATGGCGCAAAAGCCGCAATTCCGATTGCATCCCTCGGCGATCTTGACATAGGCCCATGGTGAGTTCGAAGGAGGTCTCGGCAGGTTCAACAAATCGAGTAGCGGCACTGGCGGCAACGCCAACCCCGACGCCGTATCAGGCTTGCGGCCGAGTTGTACCGGCGTTCCGACCAACCCAGGCGACACAGGCACTCCGAAGCCCGCCACCTGATCCACCTCGGGTAGCGCGTCAGCCAACTCCTGCCCGTAACGCTCGGCCATACAACCGGTGACCACGATGCGCGCCCCGGACTTCCGTCGGTCCGACAACGCCAACACCACCTCAATGGACTCCTGCCGGGCCGCCTCTATGAATGCGCAGGTGTTGATCACCACCAAATCGGCTTCCTGGGGCGATGCCGCAGCCGACATCCCGTCCACCAGCAGCGTGCCCACGAGCTTGTCGGAGTCCACCTGGTTCTTGGGGCAGCCCAGAGTTTCGATCCAATACTGGGCACCCATGGGACCACGTTACCGGGCCCTCCGAAGACCCATGACACTGGTAAAGAAATGTCGCGACAATCAGTTGCATCAAGGTGTCATTCAAGAGGTAGCCGGGTAGTGGGTAACCACCGCCTTGTACGTTTTCTTGGCCACGTCCTGATGGAGGCTCTTATGACCGCAACCCGATACACCGAACCGCCCCGGGTCCGCAGTGCTTTTGCTCGATCATTGGGCAAGTGGCTGGCCATTGGGGCGACGGTGGTGGCGTTGTTCAACTTCGGTCTGCCACATTTGTTCGGCGCATTGTCCAACCCGTTCACCCAAACCACGGTGGACCACAGCGGACCGGCGCTGCTGCAGGCGCTGTCCAACATGTCACGATACGAAGCAGCGTCAGGGCGCTTCGAGGTGGTCATCGATTTAGAAAAGGATGCCAAGTACATGCCGTCGGCGCTACGTGGCGAACGAACCACCTACTTGGCCGTGGGCACTGTCAATGCGGGCGTGGATTTGAGTGGGCTGGATGCCGCCCACATCGTCAGTGACCCCGCCGCCAAGGTGGCCACCATCACCGTTCCCCATGCCACACTCAGTGCGGTGATGCTCGACGCCACCCATTCCAAGGTGCTGTCGCACAAGCGCGGCTTGTTGGACCGTATGGGCCAAGCGCTCGGCGATGCGCCAGCAACCAAGCCGGAACTCTTCAAAGTGGCTGAGCAGCGCCTACGCGCAGCCGCAGTGGCCAGTGATGTGCGTACCACGGCCGAGGCCAACACTCGCACCATGCTCACCAATCTGGTGCAGGGTCTTGGTTTTACGTCGGTCACCGTGGTGTTCCAGAACCCCGTTGCCCTTGGCCCCGCTGCGCCGAAGGTCCGTCGCAACGCTGAATGAGCGGATCAACCTTCTCCCCCGGCGACGCTTGCGGGTTGGGATGGTTCGACCGGTAGCGTTTGCGGGTGCTCACCGTCCTGGTTGCTGTCATCTCCCTCGATGGGTGTCTCACCCGGCATCATGATGGAGGAGCGGGCTGGGCCTCGGCGGCCGACAGGCGGCATTTTGCCTCGGCCTTGGCTGATGCCGATGTTTATCTGATGGGCAGCGCCACTTACACCGAAGCGAGAGACAACATTCGCATGGGCCTCGACCGCAGCCATCGGCGGATCATCATCACCCGTACGCCTGAGAAGTATGAGCACGACACGGTGACGGGCCAGTTGGAATTCACTGCAGACACACCGCAGCAGATAGTGGGCCGTATGCGCGCAGATGGACATCATCGTTGTGTGGTACTGGGCGGAGGTGAGATCTACAACTTGTTCCTTGGCTCGGGCGTGGTGGACGAGATGCAGTTGACGCTGGAACCGCGCGTATTTGGTGATGGCAAACGTTTAGCTGGCACCGCTACGGCCATTGATCCAAGGTTCTCACTGACGAAGGTCGATCACCTCAGTGAAACCACGCTGTTGCTCACCTACCGTCGAGTCGACTAGCCCACTGGCTGGCCGCGATTGCGTGTCGCCTGGCAAGATCGCCCGATGACCGATATCGCCTTGGTGGACATCGAACTGATTGCTGACGGATTGGAGTTCCCGGAGGGTCCCGTGGTGATGCCCGATGGCAGCATCGTGGTGTGCGAGATCAAGGGTCAACGACTCACGCGTATCGCTCCCGTCGCGGGAGGCGGTTGGGGCCGCAAAGAGTTGGCGGCCACCGTACCGGGCGGTCCCAACGGAGCCGCGCTTGGTCCCGACGGCGCCATCTATGTGTGCAACAACGGTGGCTCGCTGGAGTGGCACGACCGCGGTGGGCTCACCGTGCCCGGCAACTTGGCAACCACGTACAGCGGAGGTCGTATCGAGCGGGCGGACCTCGCCACCGGGGAAGTCACTGTGTTGTATCGGGAGTCGAGTGGCAATCCCTTGAAGGGTCCCAACGATCTGGTGATGGACGGTAACGGGGGGTTCTGGTTCACTGACCATGGCACCCGTACCGACTTCATCGCCGACCGCACGGCCATCCACTACGCACTCGTGAATGGTTCATCGTGTATCGAGGCCATTCGACCGGTGGACGGGCCCAATGGCATCGGCCTATCCCCCGCCGGGGACCGGATTCATTGGGCCGAAACCCATACCGGGCGGGTATTTTCGCGAGTGTTGTTGTCGCCCGGGGTGGTGGGTGCGCCTGGTCCGTTGAACGGCATCCAGGCCGGACTTGGCGGAATGCAGTTCCTCGACTCGTTGGCCATGGAGGCCAACGGCAGCGTGGCGGTAGCCACCATCGTCAACGGCGGCATCACCGTGGTGAGCCCCGACGGAGAGGTGGAGCATGTTCGCTTGGCTGAGCCGTACCGAGATCCCATCACCACCAACATTGCATTCGGGGGCGATGATATGCGCACTGCCTACATCACTCTGTCGGGCACCGGTCGACTGGTGGCGGTGCGCTGGCCCCGCCCCGGGTTGAAGCTGGCTTACTGACGGGTCAGGGTCAGCAGATGGCCAGGATGTTGGGTGGGGTGGCCACGCCATGGAGTAAGTTGAGGGGCGCGCTCGTCACCATGAAATCGTAGGTACGCGTAGCGTGGCACTCATCGGCCAACGACTCCAGGTCAAACAGTTCACCGAGTGGAAGACCCAGCAATGGCAACAAGCTGAGGTGCAGAAACAGACTGGCCGCCATTGCCGGGTCGCCAGATTTGGCCAGGGCCGCGGCGCGATCGTCAGTAGTCATGGCGTACATCGGCGGCGGCCACGATTCCACCGCCGGGTTGTCGCAGCCGACGCAGGAGATATGCAGGTCCCATAGGCATGCTGCCATGGCCTCACTGGCCTCGAGGCCCACGAATGCGGGAGTGGCTGCGTACGTGCTGCAGGCGTCTGGTGACATTGATCGATAGAACGGCAGCCAGCCAGTACGGATCAACAGGATATCGCCCGTCTCCACCGTTATGTTCTGCGCGCTTAGGGTTTGGAGTAGGTCATCGGGCGTGATGATCTCGGTGATACCACCGTGGATTGGCCTGCCCTGATCAGCCCGCCATCTGGCCACATCGGCCAACACCCCTCGTCCCACTATTCCCTTACGAGCCCAGTGGTGCACACCGTGTTGCGCTTCTGGCAACCCGTTGTAGGCACCGTGGATGGCGCTGCGTACGTGACGGAAGCCGTCCCATTGACTGCTCGACTGGGTGTTCCAACCGTGCAGCATGTCGTCGCAGGAGATGCCCGACGGACGACTCACCACCTCATGACCGAATGCGGGCCTACCGAACAACGGCGGATCCGGCAACTCCAATTCCAGGTTGAGGGGATGTACGTGGCCCGTGCGAACCACACCGGCCGCCCGCTTGGCCCCCTCGGCCGTCAATAGATTGAGGCAGCCGAGATGGTCATCATCACCCCATACCCCCCACGACGAGCCCTTCGGAAGTCCCTGACGTATGGGCAATTCGGCATATGACGGCAGCGTGGCGCTCATAGCGCCAGCATCGCACCCTGCTCCTCAACCCCACCAACCCCGACCAGCCCAAACCAGCCCAACTGCCCAGGAACCCCGACAAGACGGGGTCGAACGACCATTCTCGTTTGGGAAAATCCCCGATCTGGGTATCTTCCCAAACGAGAACCCCTTGGTGACCCATTCTTGTATGGGTTGGCATGGGTTGGGGTTGGGGTTGGGTCTGTGGTGGTTACGGGGCCACGATGAGGCCGCGGGTATCGGCGGCGATCATTTCCACGTCGCCCGACAATCGCACCCGCTCCATCGCTGTTTCGGCCGCTGCCACCACTGCTGCGGCCGAGTCGTCCACGCACACCCCGAGGAGGGCGGCGCCGGCGCCGGACCAGCACGCGCCCAGCGCGCCGGCAGCCACCATGGCATCCATCACCGCTTGGGCCTCTGGGTACAGCACGGACCGATACCCCTGATGCAGACGATCTCCAAAAGCTGCAGGCATCAGCAACCGATGATCGGCCAACCCGGCCAAAAGCAGCGCCATGCGTCCGAGGTTGACCACCGCATCGCCGTGGGCCACCATGTCCGGCAACGCCGCCCGAGCCTCCTTGGTACGCAACTCCTTGGTGGGTATCACCACCGCAAATCGCAATAACGGGTCCAGAATCAGCCCCCGAACCGTAGGTACGTCATCCACGAACGTTCCGGCCACCAACCCACCGTATACGGCCGCACCGGCATTGTCGGCGTGACCCTCCCACGCTGCTGCGAATGAGAATGGATCTCGGCAACCGGCGGCCGCCGCAGCGGCAACGATGAGCGCCGCCGACGACCCCAGGCCACGTGCCAACGGGATGGTGGACTTCACGTGGATGCGCACCCGCAGATGACCAAGCACCTCCTTCACCACCAGTGCCGCCAAGTGATTGGGGCCCTGCGAGAGATGCGAGCCCTCCCCCTCGGCGCTGATCCGCAACCCCTCGGCAGGTTCCACCGTGACCTCGGTATAGCGCTTCAACGCCAGTCCCAACGTATCGAACCCGGGTCCGAGATTGGCTGAAGAAGCAGGAACCCTGGCGCGCACCGCAGGAGTCTGTCAGGCCCGCCGCTTCTTCAGGAGCGCTTCGAGTTCCTCCACCGTCATGAGCACGTCACGTGGCTTGGATCCCACGGACGGGCCCACGATACCTTTGCGTTCCAACAGATCCATGATCCGCCCCGCCCGGCTGAACCCGACCCGCAACTTGCGTTGCAGCATGGACGTGGAGCCCAGTTGGCTACGCACCACCAGTTCCAAGGCCGCTTCCAGCATCTCGTCCCCATCACCATCAACATCATCATCGACGGCACGGGTGGCCACCAATTCATCCGAGCCACCGAAGTCGATGGAACTGCCGCCGATGGCTGCAGTGCGGTTAACTCCTGGCAGGGTGAAGGCAGGCACTCCACCCATGGCAAACGATGGAC
>JAYVGK010000443.1:0-1706 GCA_043772215.1 Acidimicrobiales bacterium
CCACTGGACTCGTTGATGTGGTCACCGAAGCCGGTGGATCCGGAACGGTCTCCCTTCGACGACCACCTGCCGCTACCTCCCCATGCGCTGGCGACCGGAGACGGTGTTGTCGCCGCCGCGATCATCGACGTCGAAGACTGTCCACCCACGGCCCTGTCCGTGGAAGCGCGCAATGGACATTTGTATGTGTTCCTACCGCCGTTGGTAGAACTCGAAGCGTTTGTGGATCTTCTTCGGGTGGTGGAGCGTGGTGCCGAAACAGTGGGCGTGGCGGTGGTGTTGGAGGGTTATGGGCCGCCGAAGGATCCTCGAATGCGCCAAATCGTGGTGGCGCCGGACCCCGGAGTATTGGAAATCAACGTCCAGCCCGCCTCGTCGTGGCCGGAGTTGGTGGACATCACCACCACCGTCAACGAGTTTGCCCGTCTCGCCCATCTGGGCACGGAGACCTTCCAACTCGACGGGCGCCATAGCGGCACCGGAGGGGGAAACCACATCACGCTGGGCGCAATGAGCGCCGTGGACAGTCCACTGCTGCGTCGTCCGGACCTACTGCGCAGCATGCTCACCTTTTGGCAGCACCACCCTTCGCTGTCGTATTTGTTTTCGGGGCGTTTCATTGGTCCCACCAGTCAGGCCCCACGAGTAGACGAGGCCCGGGGCGAAAGCTTGTACGAGCTCGAAATTGCTTTCGGTGAACTGGAGCGCCTCGGCCAGGATCCCTCGCCATGGTTGGTGGACCGTCTGCTGCGCCACCTGTTGGTAGACATCACTGGCAATACCCATCGCGCCGAGTTCTGTGTGGACAAACTCTTCAGCCCCGATAGCGATAGGGGTCGACTGGGGTTGCTCGAACTGCGCGGCTTCGAAATGCCACCGCATCCGCAAATGGCCTTGGTGCAGTCGCTACTGGTGCGGTGTTTGGTGGCCCGATTTTGGCAGGAGCCCTACACGGGTCCATTGGTGCGTTGGGGAACTGACCTACATGACCGGTTCCTGCTGCCGTTTCATGCTGCCTCCGACATCGGCGATGTGGTGCAAGACCTACGCGCGCATAATTTTTCGTTCGAGTATGCGTGGTTGGCTCCATTCATCGAGTTCCGCTACCCACGTCTCGGTTCCGTCGATGTTGGCGGAGTGCATCTGGAGTTGCGCGCTGCCATCGAACCGTGGCACGTGTTGGGGGAAGAAGTCACTGCCACCAGCACTGCCCGCTATGTTGACTCATCCGTGGAGCGTTTACAGGTGATGGCCGTCGGACTCACGCATGGCCGTCATGTGGTCACCTGCAACGGATGGCCGGTGCCGCTACGGCCGAGTGGTGTACCCGGATCCGACGTAGGAGGAGTGCGGTACCGGGCGTGGCAGCCGCCGTCGGCGTTGCATCCCACCATCGAGGTCCACGCACCACTGGTGTTTGACCTGGTTGATTTGTGGAGCGGCCGGTCGCTGGGAGGGTGCACCTACCACGTGTCGCATCCCGGAGGACTGGCGTATGACACGTTTCCGGTCAACGCCAATTCTGCTGAGGCTCGACGCCGTAGCCGATTCGAATCGCACGGGCATACGCCTGGCATCATCACTGCCGATCGGCTGGAAACTTTGAGGACGGGTAGTGATCCCACCACAATGACGTTGGGAGCCACCGGTCACGACTACCCTCGCACCCTGGATCTGCGACGAGTACCCAGACGCTGACCGGAAAC
>JAYVGK010000444.1:0-3221 GCA_043772215.1 Acidimicrobiales bacterium
GTGGTGGCCTTCATGGGGGGATTCCACGGGATGTCGTTGGGGGCGTTGGCGGTGACGTCGAATGCCGAGTCACGCGCCGGGGGTGGCGTTTCCTTGGGCGACGTCACCTTTGCTCCGTTTCCCGGCGGGCCCACCAGCCACATCGACTCGTTGGCGTGGATCCGTATGCTGTGTGAAGACTCCCATTCTGGGACGGGGCTGCCTGCCGCCATCATCGTGGAACCGGTGCAGGCCGAAGGTGGCGTCAACGTGGCTCCCGTGGAGTGGCTGCGCGGATTGCGGGCGCTGTGCGACGAGTACGCAATTGTGCTCATCATGGACGAGATCCAAACCGGTTGTGGCCGAACCGGACCATTCCTGGCGGCCGAACATGCCGATGTCATGGCTGACGTCATCACGCTGTCGAAGTCCATCAGTGGCTATGGCCTTCCAATGTCACTCGTACTCATGCGACCGGAACTCGATCTCTGGAAGCCGGCCGAGCACAACGGGACGTTTCGCGGCAATCAGATGGCGTTCGTAGCGGGCACTGCGGCACTTGAGTTGTTCGAGGCACTCGACGTGCCAGCGCTGGTGGACTCAGCCGGCCTGGTGGTCAGCGATTTCGTGTCCAAGGAAATCCTGCCTTTGGATCCAGGTATTGCCTTGCGAGGTATCGGGTTGATGTGGGGCATCGACATGTCCGGGACGCGCCTGGATGCGACCACGTTGGCGGCTGATATCGCCCGACGCTGCTACCACGCTGGTTTGGTCATCGAACGTTGTGGGCGGGGCGACAGCGTGCTCAAGGTGTTGCCGCCACTCACCATTGCCACCGAGGAACTGGTGTTGGGGCTCAGCATCTTGCGTGACGCCATTGCGGCGGAAATGGCCGTGGAAAAAAAGCCTTAATGGCCACCGTCGGGGGTCAAACGACCTATATGCGAACTCGGTGTAAACCAAATGTCAAGTTCGTAAGACGAGGCGCCGATCACTTGGATATTCACCGGTGACGTTGGATTCGATTTCGAATCTGACGGGGCCGCAGTATTCGAAAGGCACCCGTGCGCAGACTCAGCATCTCAAACAAGCTGCTCATCCTCGTACTTGCTCCGCTGGTGGCCATCATTGCACTGTCGGCTATTGCGTACCCCCTGTTCCAGAGGGTGAAGGTCAATGGACCCCAATACCGCAAGATCAAGGCCACCCAGGATCTGGTGGCCGACATCTTGCCGCCCCCCAACTACATTTTGGAGATCAATTACCTGGCGGGCCAGGCGTTGCTCTCGGAGCGGCCTGAGTTCAACCAGATCGAGAAGCAACTGTCCACCCTGCAGCAGGTGTACGGGGAGCGTCAGGCGTACTGGGCCAAGAACCTCAACGATGCCCAAATCGCCAAACCCTTCCTTATGGATTCCAAGGCATCGGCGGAGCAGTACTTCAGCGTTCTCAACGCCGACTTCTTGCCCGCCATGGAGAAGGCCTTCGATACAGGTTGGAGCCCGCAAGACCAACGGTCTGGCAGTTTCGTGTTGAACATTGCCGCTGGTGAGGCGGACGGCATCTATCGAAACCAACTCAACGCCCTCTACAAACGCCACCGTACCGCCATTGATGAGACGGTGACGTTGGCACGCGCCAAACAAACCCGCCTGGAGCGCAACGCATCCGACGTGGTGTCACGCAGCGGGTTACTGATGTTGTCTTTGGCTGCGTTGTCCATGGTGGCCGTGGCCTTGGTGGGTGCGGCCATCCGACGTAGTGTCCGCCGTCCCATCGCCCAGCTCACCGCTGCCGCCAACCGGGCCAGTAACGAGACGCTTCCCGATGTGGTGTCGGCCCTTCAGATAGTGGGAGCAGATGACCCGGTGCCCACCATCGAACCCATCGTGCTGGAGTCAGGCGACGAACTCGAGCAGTTGGCCAACGCCTTCACGTCGATGCAATCCACCGCTGTGACACTGGCATCTCAACAGGCTTTGGCCCGACGTAATGTGTCAGAGAACCTGGTGAATTTGGGTCGACGCAACCAGGCACTGCTCGGTCGTACGTTGGCCTTGCTTACCGAGTTGGAGCGCAGCGAGCGTGATCCCGACAAGCTCGACGACCTGTTCCGGGTTGACCATCTAGCCACCCGTATGCGTCGTAATGCCGAGTCGTTGTTGGTATTGGCTGGCGCCGAAAAAGCCCGCAGCTGGTCCGAGCCGATCGTGGTTGGCGACGTGGTTCGAGCGGCTGTGTCAGCCGTCGAATCATTCGAACGAGTCGACATCGTCGAACTTGAACAGGTGAAGGTCAAGGGCTCGTATGTGAGCGATGTGGCTCATCTATTGGCCGAACTCATCGAGAACGCCACTTCCTTCTCTGCCCCTGACACCCGGGTGGCCATCATTGGCAAGCACGTGGCGGAGGGATACCTGCTCGTCATCACCGACAATGGCATCGGTATCACCCCCACCGAACTCGAATCCGCCAACATCCGTATGGCCGAGGTGTCGGCCTTTGAGTCCGCACCTACCAAGGTGCTCGGGTTGAACGTGGTTGGCCGCTTGGCGCAGCGCCTTGGCATCACCGTCTCTCTGGCCCCGAGTGCCACATCGGGAACCGCAGCGCGCGTACTGATTCCTGTGACGGTGTTGGAGGGCAATACTCCTGAGCACGCCCGCCCGACGAGCTTGGACCAGTCCAACGACGTTGTCGCTGCAGATTCGAATGGGTTTGACAATTACAACCCCGACGATGCCCACTACGCAGAGGTGGCATTCGACCACAATCACGATGCCGTTGACGAGGAAGAACTTGCTCAAGGCACATACGACCTACCGGTGTTCGAACAAACCACTGAGTTAGCCGCAGAGCTGTCGGCCGCAGGTTCACCGGCCCGCGACTTGATCGACAACGAGTGGTCGAGCGCAGTCGCCGTTGCCCCGGAACTTGACGGTGCCATTGCGAGCGCAGCACTACCGCTGGCGGTCCGCCGCCAAGCCGAAATCTCCAGCCCCGAAATTGTGCCCGAGGCGGCCGAAGATGTTCTTGCCGATGTGGAAGCCGATGTCTCCCTGCACATGTTGGCCGAAGTGCCGCCAAGTATTATCGAAGGACTCCCCGCATCCGTTGAGGAACTTCATGATGTTCCAGAGACCCGCCGGGGCAACCGATTGGCAAATCTGTCCCGCCGAGTACGTGGCGCTCAGATGCCCGATACTGGGCCGGAGCTCCAAGGCGCAGATGTTCCCGAGCGC
>JAYVGK010000445.1:0-4837 GCA_043772215.1 Acidimicrobiales bacterium
ACCTGGCCGCCGGACCACCGAACAGCGTCGGGGTCGGCCAACTCGAAGACCGGGAAGCGAGCCATCCAGCACTCCAATGCCACGGTCAGTTCCATCCGGGCCAGGTTCGATCCCAGGCACCGGTGAATCCCCAGGCCGAAAGCGGCATGGCGGTTTACCTCACGGTCGATGAGTACTTCGTCGGCTCGTTCGAACACTGCGGGGTCGCGATTGGCCGCCGGGAACGGCAGTAGTACCCATTGATCCTTCTCCAACATCACTCCACCGATTTCCACGGGTTCTTTCACGATGCGCGCCATGGTCACCGGGGCATAGGCCCGCAAGAACTCCTCCGTGGCAGTGGCCATCAGCGACGGATCCGCCAGCAGTCGACGACGATCCTCGGGGTGAGTGGCCAGATGGAACAACGATGCCCCGATGGCACTCCAAGTGGTGTCGATACCAGCCACCAGGATGAGGATGACGGTACCAACAATGTCACCCGGTTGGAGGGTGCGACCTTCGATCTCGGTGTTCAGCAGATAGGTGATGAGATCATCACGGGGATTGACCACGTGGTTGTTGATATGCACACCTAGGTACTCGTCGAGTTTCTGGAACCCTGCCATACGGGCCTCAGGGGTTGCGTTGGCGTCCTCGATCACCAAGTGGATGAACTCACGGAATAGCGCCCCGTCCTCGATGGGCAAACCCAGCATCGAAGCAATCACGGCCGGCGGAATGTGACCGGCGTACTCATCAGCGGCGTCCACGATGTCTCGCCCCGCCGCCACATCGGCTTGCAACTTGTCCAGCAGACGCTCACACAATGCACGGGTTGACTTGGTAAGTGGCTCGATGGATTTGGGGCTGAAAGCGGGAAGCAACGCCCTACGGGCATGCTGGTGATAGGGAGGATCCGACGTGATGGGCGGGGCACCGCCTACCGGTGCCTCGGCCAACACCGGGGCATTGTTCACAATGACATTCTTGGACGTGAAGTGCTGCGTATCGTGGGCTATGAAGCTGATGTCTTCATGGCGAGTGGGGAGATACACACCGTTGAAGCGGTCGGAGTGGGCCACCGGACAACGACTCCGCAAGTCATCCCAGATGGGAAAGGGGTTGTTGACCCACACCGGGTCCGTGTGGTCGAAGTCGGTGGCCCAGTCGGTGACTGTGCTCACCGGACGGCTCATGGGACAGGTGGCTGCGGTTTCCGACCCGGCAGTCGGATCTTGAAGGTCGGTCATTGGTCAGCCCTCCGTGATGGTGATGGCGAACTCGGGGCAATTGGACACGACCAGTCGGGCCTTGGCTTCCAAAGCGGGCGGCACGGAGCCGCCGTCGTTGACGGAGGCCATACCGTAGTCATCGATGACCACCAGTTCGGGGGCAATCTGATAGCAGCGGTTGTGGCCCTGACAACGTTCACTGTCGATGGTGATGCGCATGGATTCCTCCGTTGTGTCAAACCCGAGCATATGCTCAGATTTACCGGAAAACAACCACAGGATTGATCATCCCGGCTCCACCGTGGACCGGAACTTCGCCATGAGGTGTGGCCCGGCGGCCATAGGCGGGTAACGAGGCTGCTCACCTGGGGTAAGGCAGCCGGGTAGACACTCGATGGTGGCATCCCAGTTGGCGTTGTGGAAGAAAGCAATGGACTGACGTCGCCCTCCAGCCTGACCGACCCGATGCAACGTCGACCGCCACCGATCATTGGTCCAGCGGGCCATGGCATCACCGAGATTCACCACCAGCGCTCCGGGCACCGCCACCACCGGCGCCCACTCACCGTTGGGGCGATGTACTTCCAATCCTCCTACGTCCGGGTCTGCCATCAGCAGCGTCAGGGTGCCGTAGTCGGTATGGGCGCCAGCTCGTTGTCCGCCTGCGCTCGTAGCCGAGTCCGTCACGGGATAGTTCAATGCGCGCATAGCGCTTGTGTGACGATTGATCATCGGGTCGAAGTACTGCGTGTCCAGTCCCAACGATCGGGCCATCATGGAAAGTAAGCGTGCTGATAACTGTGACAACTCCCGGTAGGCTCTCTCCCAGGCGGGCTGCATTGATGGTTGCATCGCCGGCCACCGGTTGGGCAACCAGGCACTGGCCTCGTCGGGGTCGCTGAACGGATGGAGTGCCGGGTCAACCGGACCGATGCTGAAACTCTCCTTCAAGTCCGGCAGCGATGGTTGACCCAGCGATGCTTGACCCAGCGATGCCGACAGGGTCTCGGTGCCCATTGGTGCATAACCGTACGGGTACCCTAGGTAGGGCATGGCCACCTCCAACTTGCGGGGAAGTGGCAGATCAAAGAAGGCTCGCGCCTCGCTCCATGCGCCGGCCAACACGTGGGGTGCCACACCGTGGTTCATCACCGTCAAGAAGCCCACCCGCTGGCACGCTTCGGCCACTGCCGAGCACACCGCTTCAGGGTCTGCGCACAAGTCAACGACGGGCACCCAGCTCATGCCAATCGGATGGAATCGCTGGCGGCCCGCACTGCTGGCACCACCTCGTGAAGGTATGCGTCCAGCACATTCGCATCCCAAGGCGCTCGTAAAGCGATGTTGATGTCATCGGCGCCACTGGCCACATACTCCAGGAGGCGTTCGATGACCTGATCGGGGGTGCCGAGTAGGGCGCCACCCTCGATACGGGCGAAGCGAGGACCCCATTGGGATTGCATCTCTACGCGCATTGCGCTGGCGGCAGCTGCAGTGGTGGACAGGTTGAAGCTGAGATTGACGCCGCGCCGAATCTCGGCCGGATTGCGTCCGAGCGTGGCGCACCAGTCATCGAGTACTGCACTGAGGCGGGCAAACTCCGACGTGCTGATGTAGGCCGAATTCCACCCATCGGCTTGAGCCGCCACCATCCGTAGGGTCTTCTTCTCCCCTACCCCGCCGATCCAAATGGGAAGGCGGTCCTGTAAGGGCTGCGGTAGACACGACGCATCCTCTACATGGAAGTGGCGGCCGCTGAAGGTGGTGCGGGGCTCGGTGAGCAGGCTACGAATGATGGTGGTGGCCTCGTCGAGCATGTCGAGACGTACGCCCACCGAAGGAAACTCGTATCCGTAGGCCTTGGCCTCCTGCTCGTGCCAGCCTGCGCCGAGTCCAAGTTCAAAGCGGCCACCGGAGATGTGGTCAAGGGTGGTGGCCGCCTTGGCCAGTACCCCCGGGGTGCGGTAGCCCACATAGAACACCAAACAACCAATACGCGCGCGTACGGTATCGGCGGCCAACGCTCCCAAGACGGTGAGCGCCTCGAAGTGGTCAACGGTGCCCCCCGCCGGCGGCGCTTCGTAGAGATGATCCCAAGCAGAGATCCAGTCCAAATGCTCGTCGAGGGTGCGCCATGTGGCACGCATGGCGTTCATGGTCATGTTTTGCTGGCCCACATGGGCACCGAGGCGAAGGTTCACGAAACCCACGATGCCAGATCCGAGCAGCCCGGCGCCCATTTGGACTCAGACGCGCTGCTACCAGTCGGTTACTCGGTAGTCCTTCAAAAACTGGCCCCAGATGTGCTCACCGGTGTTGATGCCGTTGATGATCGGGTCAACAATGCGCGCTGCTCCGTCAACGATGTCCAGGGGAGGACGAAACCCATGCTCCGCCGTCTTGCGTTGGGCAATGTGCACCGGGTCCTCATCGCTGACCCAACCAGTGTCCACACTGTTCATGTGGATACCTGATGCCTGATAGTCCGCCGCCGCAGTACGCGTCATCATGTTCAGCGCCGCCTTGGCCATGTTGGTATGAGGGTGGCGAGTGGTCTTGAACCGGCGGTAGAACTGGCCCTCGACCGCCGACACGTTCACCACGTGCTTGTCGCGTTCGGGAGTGCGCAACATCAGGGGCTTCAAACGGGCATTGAGTACAAAAGGGGCCACTGCATTCACCAATTGTGTCTCCAGCAATTCCACCGATGACACCTCGTCCATCAGCAGACGCCATGAGTTGCGGTCTCGCAGGTCGACCTGTTGGAGATCCTGATCCAGCCGTCCCTCAGGAAACAGTTGCGGCGCCATCGAAAGATCGTCAGGAAGCAATGCCGCCTGCGACAATCGAGCAGGTTGGGTGAGGCCCATCAGTTCGGTCCCCTGGTCGGCGACTGCCGCCGGAAGCATGTCGTAACGCCGGAGCCCTTCGTAGTCTCCGAGCAATGCCCGTACGTGCGCAGCCATGGTGGCATCCGACGCCATTTCCACTTCCATCATGTGCCGATAGAAGTTCGGCGGCCGGCGTACCGTTTGGCAGGCGTTGTTGATGATGAAGTCGAGCCGCGTCCGAGTGGACACGAGATGCTGACAGAACGCTTCCACGCTGGGCGTATGACGTAGATCCAGCCCGAACACTTCCAGGCGGTGGCCCCACTCGCCGAAGTCCGGCTCTTGGGCATAACGCAGTGCCGAGTCTCGGGGAAACCGGGTGGTCACAATGAGTTGCGCACCAGCGCGCAACAACTTGATGCCAGCTTGGTAGCCGATCTTGACGCGACCACCGGTGAGTAGGGCCACTCGGCCGGTGAGATCAGCCGATTCGCTGCGCTTGACGTAGTTGTACTCGCCGCACTCCACACAGAGTTGGTCGTAGAAGGGGTGCACCACCGAGAACTTTTGTTTGCACACATAGCAATGTTGGGGCGTGATCACCTCACGTTGTTCGCCTGCAGTGAAGCCGTCATCGGCTTCACTGGTGGGGGCGAACACATTGGGCGTGACGAACACCGGTTTGTCCCGCAAAACCCGAATACCGGTGCCCGCCAGTACGTGCTGATCTCGGGCAAGCTTGTCAGCCCGGCTGCGCTTCTGACGAGCCTTGGTACGCAAACGGCGCTCGGT
>JAYVGK010000446.1:0-1808 GCA_043772215.1 Acidimicrobiales bacterium
GTGGTGGCATCCATCATCGTCCTCACGTTGGTGCCGGAAACGGCCGGTCGGGAACTGTCGGAGCTACATCAGGCTGACCGTTGATCAATGCCTGTATCCACGTCGCGGCGGTGTTGGCCACCACCTGATCGCAGTGGCGCAGGCGGCCAGTTGGTGCTCGATGAGTACCAACGATGGATGGTCTCGATTGGATCCGGCACCTGGGGTCACAAGCACCGCCATACTCGATGCGGAACTCATCGAATCAGGTGAGCAGGATTCGGCGGGCCTGGGTCAACTCGGTCATACGCTGACCGGCACCGTCGGCGTCACCGCCGTGATCGGGATGGGCGGACCACACTGCATCGCGAAAACGGTCTTTGATGAGGACACGGTCCGGAGTGTCGTGGGGTCCGAAACCAAGCAACTGCAGCGCCCATCGAGTGTCGTTGGGAAGGGCTCGCCAGCGTGAGAACGCTGCATCGTCTCCCAAGAGGTGGGCCACGAAATTTGCATCAACGCTCTTCTCCCACCGCACCGCCTTGCGCAACAGGCGAAACGTTTGCGGACGGTGCTCCAACGCAATACCCGACGCCGCATACAAAGCCCCGAGAATGTTGACTTCAGGTAAGGCGTGATCGTCGAGGTCGAACCACACTTGCTCGCCTTCGCCGACCAGCGAATGACGGCTGCGATCCAAACCAATGACATCCTTTTGGAAGCGGTGGCGCAGTCGCGGTTGGGAGATTCGCTTGCCCGCCTCCATGTCGTCGATGAGGTCATGCAATTCACTCAACTCATCGGGGTCGAGTTCCGAGGCGTTGGCCGCAATCATGCCTCCCAGCAGCACGGGACCCCATCCAGGAGCGGGTTCGGTGGGCAGCACCAACAACCCAAGGGCCACCCGCCGGGTGGGTGCTACCGGGCGAGAGTGCCGTATCTCCACCTCCGCCAACAGCATCTCCCAAGGATAGAACGCGCTCCGCCGTTGTCGTTACTCAGACACGTTCACAGGTTGCTCAAAGAAGGATTCATGGTTCGTCATGAATGTGCCGAATACTGCCGGTGATGATGATTGCTTCTCGACGCCTACGGATTGCTGCCACCGCAGCGATGCTGCTGTGCGTCGTGGTGGGCTTTGTGCTGCATCAACACCAAGCATCCGAGGCGGTTGGGGCTCTGCGCTCCATCCCGGCCGTAGGTCTGGTGGCGTTGTTCGCAGCACTGGCGCTGCACAAGGTGGTCCACGCCTCGATGCTGGCGACGTCGGTGGATGACCTCACGCTGGGGCAATCGTTGGTGGTCACCGAATCGTATGTTGGCTGTTCGAATTCCATGATCGGAGGTGCGGCCATCGGCACCGGCATCAAAGTGGCCATGCTCCGGGCGTGGAACATCAGCGGCGAAGCCATTGCGGCGTCCGTCACTGCTACTGCGGTGATCCCGGGCATTGCCCTCTGGGCCGCATCGTTTGTCGCCACCCTCCCGTCGGTGGTGGCCGGAACGGCGGGCGTGCTCTACGAGGCGGTATGCGCCATATCGTTGGTCGGCGTCATTGGCCCCATGACGTTCTGGGTGCTCCTGTTACGTCAGCCCCGCCGAGTGGCCTGGCTAGCCCGACTGGCCGATCGTGCCCTGCTGGTGGGCCTGCGTTTGCCAATGCCGTCAAACGTAAAACATCGTCTGGCCCGCATGGATGTCTGCCGCGAAGCGGAGCAACTCCGGAAGGCCGCAGCACCGTTCCTTGGTCGGCGTGGCGCCGCCACCATGGCTTTGGCCTTGGTGGGGCAGGTCACCATCTCCTGTGTGCTGTTGGTGGCATTGCGCTC
>JAYVGK010000447.1:0-1670 GCA_043772215.1 Acidimicrobiales bacterium
CGCTTGTGGTGTGCGGATCCGTGGCTGAAGTGCAGGCATGGCCCCTGGCCCGCCAGGTTGGCCACCTGGTGATGGTGGGGGTGCCTATCCTTCAATCGACCCGTTCCGCCGCAGCGGTGGCTCAGTTCGGGTTGGCTGGCATTCTCATCCGCGGCGTTCCGGGTTCCGACACGGCCAAACGCATCGCCGCCATTCGCGCCGCTGGTCAGCCTGGCACTCCTCCCATCGTGGCCGTGGATGAAGAAGGCGGTCGAGTCCAGCATTTGAAGCGGGTGGTGGGGGCGGTACCCAGTGCCGCAGTGATGGGGGCCACGTTGAGTCCAGAGCAGGTGCGGGCTTTGGCCGCCAAACATGCACGGGGCATGCGGGCGCTGGGTTTCACTATGGATCTGGGGCCGGTGGTGGATTTGGCCAACGGCGGCGGAAACGGCATTGGTGACCGGGCCTGGTCGGCGAACCCAACCATCACATCGCATTTTGCACTGGCGTTCGCTCGTGGCCTCATGGACGGTGGCATCGTGCCCGTGTTGAAACACTTTCCCGGTCACGGTCATGCGTCAGGCGACTCACACGATGTGGGGGCCACCACGCCACCCATCGATGTGTTACGCCAAAGCGATCTACTGCCGTTTCGAGATGGCGCCACCATTTCCGGAATCGGAGTGATGGTGGCCCACCTCCAGGTGCCGGGGCTTGACACGCTCCCGGCCAGCCTGTCGCAGGCCGCTGTCAACGGAGTGTTGCGTACCGAGCTGCATCACCGCGGTCTGGTCATCACCGACTCGCTCAGCATGTGGCCCATCCGCTTCCATTTCCCTGCTCCCCGAGCCGCCGAACTGGCACTCAAAGCGGGCAACGACATCTTGTTGTTCGACGATGAGCCCGATGTGGCTGCCATTGTCCGCGCGCTGGTGAACGTGGTGACGGCCGAGCCGGAGTTGCAAGCCCAGGTGACGGCCGCCAACCTGCGCATCCTGGCTGCTGCGGGCCGCCCCACATGCGCCTCAGACGTGGCCGCCCTCGATTTGCCAGCAACCATGCCAACCACCACTATCCCGTCAACAACTGGCTAGATCTGGCGCCCCCGGAGAGATTCGAACTCCCGACATACGGATTAGAAGGCCGTCGCTCTATCCATCTGAGCTACGGAGGCAGTGGCAGCATTATTTCACGCCGATGATCCCGGAAGGCCCTGGTTCCGGCCGCTGCCGCCCCGGACCTGATCCGGTAGACGTAGTCCCGCAGAACTCCGTACGCTTTCGTGTATGTCCACCTCCAGCTCACCCCGACGGGTGGTTCTCACCGGATCCAGCGGTCTCATCGGCACCGCCCTCATCAACAGGCTCACGTCAGGCGGTCATACCGTCACCAGGATGGTGCGACGCAACCCGGGCCCGGGCGATGCCGTGTGGAACCCCACCACCGGCGTCATCGACACCAGTGCGCTGGAAGGGGCCGACGCCGTGGTCCACCTCGCCGGTGAAGGCATCGCCGACTCCAAATGGACGGCCGAACACAAGCGGGCGGTGCTCGACTCACGCGTCCAAGGCACCACCCTGCTGGCCCGTACTATGGGCAAACTCGACGCCAAGCCACCGGTCTGGGTATCAGGCTCGGCCATTGGGTTCTATGGCAACCGGGGCGATGAGGAACTCACCGAGTCCAGCCCT
>JAYVGK010000448.1:0-1708 GCA_043772215.1 Acidimicrobiales bacterium
GTCGCCGATCCGTTGTCGCCAATGGGCTTCGCTGAACCGTAGCCATTCCAACGAAGGCGTTTGGCAGCGATACCGCGGACGACCTGATCGTCCGCAACCGCCCTACTCTGGGCCCACGTCAGGCGTATGCGCTGCGCCGAGGTTTTCGAGTTGTCGCTATGGGCACTGATGGTGATTGATAATTTCGGATTTGCCTTTAGCAGGGCTGCGATCTTCGCGAGTGATGCCCTTCCGGAGTTGCTGAGCACAGCAGATTTCCCCTCGAAGGTGACGGGTTGGCTGGCCAGGGTTGCATCTATGATCATCTGAGCCGTGTGCACTGCCCCCCCGATTGGGGCAGCAGATGGAAGTAGTTCCAAAACTGCGGCTGGCCCGGTGGCCACCGTGGTGGTGGGGACCACCGCAGGCGCAACAATCTTCGCCGGAATTGACACTGCAGTTGGCGGCGCGGTGGGTGACGGGTCTTCAGCATTAACTGGTACTGGTAGTGGCACCGGTGAGGGGATCATGATTATCTCGGCCGGACGAATAGTGCTGATTGGTATAATTGGCGACGTGCTGTTGACCGCAGGACTGGTGGCAACTGCTGGCTTCTCGGCCGCGATCGTCACAGTTGGCGTTGTCACGGTTGGCGTTGTCAGGGACGGCTTCGTCGTAGCAGGGGGAGTTGGCGCCGATGTTGTCGCTGGCCCGCTCGGTACCGGCTGCCCACCGGCCGGGCCTGATTGCGAAGGCCGTGCTGCGGTCGTGGCCGGTGCGTTGGTTGTGGCCGGTGCGGGTGTTGTGGTGATTGTTGGGCTGGTTGTTGCGGTGGGGCTGGTTGTTGGCGTCGCAATCGTTGTTGGAGGAGTGGTGGTTCCGGGACTCGTTGTGACAGAACTTGTTGTGACCGAACTTGTCGTCGTGGACGCCATTGAGGTCGTCGGACTGGTGGTGGCAGGGGTGGTGCTGGTTGGTACTGGGATGGTGGTGCTCGACGTTGGCACGGTGATCGGAGTTCCGGGGACAGGGGCCGCAGCAACCAAGATGAGCGAGATGTTGGCAACGGTTGTAGACGCATCGGTCGATTTGAAGGTGATGGTGTTAGCACCATCACGAACCTGGTCCAGCGGTACCGGGATCGACATGCTTCGCCATTGGAACGCAATAGCGCCGGTTGGCCAGGAGGTGTCAATGAAGGGTCCGCCATTGATGGATATCGATGGAATGGTGGCGGCAAACGAGTAGGAGTTCAGTACCACCTGAGCAGCGGTCGGGGGTTGCACCCTGTTCACGCCCACAACGCTCAGCGTGAGTGGTCCTAGGCCTACCTGATAACCAATCTGTGTTGCAGAACCGCTGCGCGCGTTGTTGTCCGGCACGTCAAACCCAAGATCGCGATACGTCTTGGGTCCGTCGAAGCCGAGGTTGTCCCATCGGAATGTGTGTTCGAATTGCGTGCCACATTCGCATGGTTCTACGGCCTTGCGGGCGTTGTAATGCACGTCATTGGTCCACACCAAGCCGCGAGTGAGGGTCAGACCGAGATTGTCGGCGACTGCGAGTTGCACGAGGATGGTGCTGCCTGGATCTGTGCCCCACACTTCCATCCGGTTCTGTGAAATCCGTACCTCAAAGTGGTTCAGCGGACCGCCCGGCACGGACTTGGCCACCGTTGCAGTGGCGGTAAATGCGGGCTCAGAGTAAGAACCATTTTTGGTGGCGAAAA
>JAYVGK010000449.1:0-11373 GCA_043772215.1 Acidimicrobiales bacterium
TTGCGCTCCAACACCACTGAACTCATCGACGTGCCGTCGCAACGATATGTGGAAGTGGCACCGGACGAGTTGGCCCTCACCACGAACAGTACCGGCCACAAGTTTCCCAATTGGGCCATGTCAGTGGGGCTCACGTTGCTGGCGGTGCTCTTGGTGCGCGGCCTGCTGGAGGCCAGCCGACTGGTCCGACTGCGTCGGATTGCGGCCGGGGTGGTGGGGCGCGACGGTCTGCCCACACCGCAGGGCGCCCAACTCGACAAGCGTCGTGACGACCGCCGGGTTTCGCCCACGCCACCCAGTCGACCCCGTCTCGAACGTAGACGCGCCGACCGCCGTGATGGCGTGGATCACACCACCAATGGGACGGATCACACTGCGCCTGGGCACGGTTCTGAATTGCCCGAGGACTGACTGTGGCCACCGATGCTTCAGTCGGTTCTGTGGTCGAACTGCGGGGCACCGCATCGGGGACAGTGCCGGCGCAATATCTCAACGGGTTACGGCGCGCCATTGCCGATCGGGGCACCGATGAGTTGGCCCGCCAAGGCCATTCACTTCCACACGCCGAACGGTTGGTGGTGTTGTTGGCGGTTGTCGTGGGTGGGTTCGCGGTGCGGTGGTCGTTTGCTCACCAACTGGCGTTGCTTGTCACCGACGCCCAGTCGCATCTGGTGATCGCTCGCCGCCTCTTCAACGGCCCCAATGCCGGTATTGGTCAGGTGGGAACGGTATGGCTGCCGCTTCCCCACCTGTTGTTGGCCCCGTTCACGTTGTCGACGTCGTGGTGGCGAAGCGGCTTCGGGGCCGCAGTGCTCGGAGTGATGTGTCTCGCCGTGACCTCTTTGGCCATCTTCAGAACTTCGGTACGCGCTACCGGTTCTGCGATTGCGGGATGGGCATCTGTGGTGGCGTTGCTGTGCACTCCCACATTGCTCTATATGCATACGACCGCCATGACGGAGCCTGTGTTGTTGGCCACCGTATGCGTGACGCTGGCTGGAGTCACCCGTTGGGAAACCACCGGCTGGTCATACAGCGGCGGCGAAGTGGTGGCCTTCTGTGGAGCGGGGGCGTTCTTTGTTGTGCTCTCGCGTTATGAGGGATGGGCCTTCGTAACCGCTATCACCTTGTACATCGGCGTGTCGGTGTGGCGCTGGAAGGGGCTGCGAGCGGGTATCAAAGCGGTACGTCACTTTGCGTTGGCTCCTGCCCTGGCCTTGTTGTTGTGGCTCGGATTCAACGCTCTGTACTCCGGCGATGCCCTGGCTTTTCAGCGCGGGGAGGGGTCCTCACAGGCTCAGATGGTGGTTCGGCGTGCCATTGGTACATTGCCCGACTATCACCGCGTCGGTCATTCCGTAGCCACCTTCTCCTGGGTCACACAAGCCACCTGTGGACAGATTCTCTCCGTCGGCGGGTTGATTCTGACGGTGCTGTACGCCGCCGGGGTGGGACCAAGATTGCGCAGTCGTGCCCCGTTCGCCATCTTGGCCATGGGTGCCTTCCACGTGTTGTCACTGTGGACAGGTCAGACATACATGAGCCACGAGTACGCCGTGAGATACGGCATTGTGGTGATCCCCGTGTTCGCCGTGCTGTTTGGATGGGTGGTGGCGTGGTTGGCCGCTGTCGGGCAGCGCACTTGGGGCCAGGTGTCTCTGTTCGTGAACAGTTCTCACTTACATGATCGCAGCGATCATGCAGGGATATTGGTAGCCGGTGTAATGATGTGTACGCTTACGGTGGCCCAATTCACCACGGCCTACCCCGCTGCGCTGCTCCATCAGGGGCACCTGGAGCAGCAACGTACGGTTGACAGCGATCGAGCCGCCGCCTGGGCAGGCGCACACTATGACGGCGGATTGGTTCTCATCGATGACACCGCCAACCCCTCGTTGCTACGGCTGGGTTTGTCCTACGACGAGGTGATCAGCTCCTTCAGCGGACCGCAGTGGAATGCAGCGGTGGCAGGGAGGGCGTCAGCTCGGTGGGCCATCATCGACACTGCTCATAGCGGTGACCGGGTGGCCATCATGTTGCGAAAGCGACCAGACGGTTGGAAGCAGATATTTGTTAGCGGCACGGCATCGGTGTTCCACTACGACCCGTTGGCCGATCTGCGTGCTTCACTTTCCAGCCAGACGGATGTCCACTCATGAGTACGGCACTCAACGAGCTACCACCGCGCTTACCGGTTGGGCTCACTCCCCAGTCACGGCCGCGCCTGGTTGACCCCCAGCTCGACGTGGTCCGTCTTCTGGCCATCTTGCGACGTGAGGGGCACGTCACTCGAGCCGACTGTGTGTGGGCCACCGCCCGAGCCAAGGCGGTGGGGGTTTCACCTGCCCATGTCCTACTCACATGGGCCAAGGTCAATCGGTTGCAGTTGTGGGGCGCCCAGTGTGAGCTGTGGCGCATTCCCTGGGTAGACGTACGAGTCAACCAACCCGATCCTCACCTGGCCAGTTCAGCGGGCCTGGAAACGTGTTTGGCCAACGGTTGGGTGCCACATCACATCAATGGTGATGCGCTGGTCGTGGCCACATCGGTGCCACCCACAGCCGAAGGTGCGGCTCGTGCGCTCAGCGCTGTGGTTGCGGTGATCGAGGGTGCCACCAGGGTGGAGTGGATTGGCTGCAGCGATCTGGATATCGACCACATGCTGTTGACCGCTTGCCGTGATGATGTCATCTGGGATGCGGCCCAGCGCCTGGCCGAGGAACATCCCGACGAAACGGCAGCCACCGGCCCTGCTCCGTGGAACTATCCCGTACTTGCAGGCACGCTTATTATCTTTGTAGCGGCCATGGTGCTGGCCCCCGTTGGGACTCTTTCGGTGTTTGCCGTGGGGCTGTCGGTGGCATTTGTGTTGGGTACCGGGTTCAAGGCGTTGGCTGCCTACGCCGGTGGACGAGCGCTTCGAAAGCAAGAGATCGACAACTTGGAGTCGTTGCTGGCAGAAGCCGATGCACTGCCCGGGCATCACCGATTGCGCCATGCCGCACCCCGGCGGGTGCCTGATGCCGAATTGCCGGTGTACACCATTCTCGTGCCTGCGTACCGCGAGGAGGCAGTGATTGCCAAGCTGATCGAGAACCTCCAAGGTCTTGACTATCCGCCCGAGAAACTCGATGTCATCGTGCTTTTGGAGGAGGACGATGAGCTCACTCTGAATGCCGCCAAGGCGGCCAAACCGCCGGGCTACGTGCGCCTGTTCGTCACGCCACACGGCACACCCAAGACCAAGCCCCGCGCCTGCAATGCTGGCCTGCGGTTTGCTCGCGGCGAGTATCTGGTGATCTACGACGCTGAGGACCGTCCGCATCCAGCGCAACTTCATGATGTGCTGTCGGTGTTCGAAGTGAGTGACGCCCGCACCGTGGTGGTGCAGGGCCGCCTGAATTACTTCAATGCGTCATCCAACTTGCTGACTCGTATGTTTGCGCTGGAGTACGCCGCTTGGTTCGATTACATGCTTCCGGGTCTGGATGCGATGCGCCTACCCATCCCGCTGGGTGGTACGTCCAATCATTTCATCACCGCAGCATTGCGCGACCTCGGTGGATGGGACGCCCACAACGTCACCGAAGATGCCGACCTCGGACTGCGGGCCACGGTGCGCGGTATGCGGGTCGCGGTGGTGGATTCCACCACATGGGAGGAGGCGTGCTCGGAGTGGAAGGCGTGGATCAAGCAGCGCACCCGTTGGATCAAGGGGTACATGATCACTGCGTTGGTGCACACTCGCAATCCTGTGGCGTCGGCGCGTCGGCTGGGGTTCAAGGGCACCGTGGGATTGATCCTGCTGATCGCCGGGACGCCGCTCACGTTCTTGGCTCTGCCATTGGCATGGATCCTGGCGGTGCTGTCGTTCTTGGTGGCGGCCATCACCCATCACAGCATGCTGCCAGAGTGGGCGTTGAAAGTGGCGATATTCAACATGACGGCGGGATACATCTCCGTAATAGCCAGTTCGGCATTGGCCATGACCCGTCGCAAGGCATGGTGGCTGGTGCCGTTCGCGTTCTTGAATCCGTTTTACTGGTTCCTCCATTCCATCGCAGCGTGGCGAGCAGCGTGGCAACTGTTCTTCACTCCGACGGTGTGGGAGAAGACGCCGCACGGCATCGATGCCAATCACACCTGAGGTCGGCCACCCATAAGGTCGCGTCACCAAACCCGACCCGCCGAGATTTGTCTCGATGACAGGCGTGTTGCGCCCGTGTTGCACCTCTGTCCCCCACCAAGATTGTATTGCTTCCATCAATAGTAGGGGAGTACTCTCGTTATGTCCGCCGTCGGCGTGGACAACCACAGAGCTGGGGGGCAGTTATGGCGTATCGGCAAACTTGGATGCGAGTGGCAGGGGCAGGTGGATTGGCGTCGCTCATGGCGTTCACCGCAAGCGGTGGTGCCACCGGCGCCGCAACCAAAGCTGAGTCGAAGACCGTGAAAGTGGCATACAACGCCACCGGGGACTTCCCTGAGCCCAGAGCGACATTGAAGGCAGCAAAAGCCACGTTTGAAAAAGAGAACCCAGGTGTCACGGTTGAGCTCCAAGAGATCGTGGCCGCCGACGATGCGTATCACACCAAGCTGCAGCTTCGTCTGCAGTCCGGTAGCGACGTACCTGACGTGATGTATTACTCGCCGAGTTGGTTGGATGGCGATGCGGCGGCGGGCTACTTGGCTCCCCTCGATGATGGTTTGTCGAAGTGGGCGGATTGGAAAGCACAATTCCCCGAAGCAGTTCGCACCGGCGCAAAGTCGGCTAACGGAAAAACCTATGGCATCCCCATGGCGGCCAACGACATCGGCATCTGGTACAACAAAAATACCTTCAAGGCTGCTGGTCTTCCCGAGAATTGGCAGCCAAAAACATGGGCTGATCTGCGAAAAGCAGCGGAAACCATCAAGGCCAAGTCTCCTGGTGTGATCCCCGTGCACCTCTACGCCGGTAAGGCCTCCGGTGTCACGGACGCCATCATGAAGACATTCCAGCCTTTGCTCTACGGTACCGGTGATGTGTTGTACGACTTCTCCAAGAACAAGTGGGTGAAGGCCGACAAGGGCTTCCTCGACACCATGACTTTCATCTCCACCATGTACAAGGACAACCTCACCGCCAAAACGGCGGATGTGCTCAGCCCCAACGTGTGGTCGTTCATCGGCCCGTGGATGAAAGACGCCAAGCTCGGCTTTGTGCCGGATGGCAACTGGATGTCGTTTGCCTGGATCAAGGGTGGCCCCAATGAGTGGCCCTCCTGGGGTGACCGCCTTGGTGTCACCGCTATGCCCACCCAGAATGGTGGCGGTGCAGGCAAGGTCACCATGGCGCTACGTGGTTCTGTCATGGTCCGTTCGGCCAAGAGCAAGTCGCCGGTACTGGCCCAGAAGTTCCTGGAGCACGTCACGAATGAAACCAACTCGTTGAGCATCTCGATCAACTCGTCGCAGTTGGCGGTCCGACTCGATGTGGCGGCGGACCCCGCATACAAGAACCGGCCCGGAGTGGCCGAGTTCACCAACATGCTCAAGTACGCCAAGTACCTCCCGTTGGCCGAGGAAGCCGACAAGGTGTACGCCATGTTGGCCGATCTGATCGAACAGGTGGCCTTGGGCAAGATGACGCCAGCCAAATCGGTGGAGTCCTACAACAAGCAGATCGGTGCCTTGGTGGGCAAGGCAAAGTACGCCGGCTAAATGGGAGTGACAACCACGATGGGCAGGTCTTCGATGCGGAGATCTGCCCGTCGTAGTTCGCGATGGGCGGTGCCGATGGCGCCTGCGCTGTTGTTGTTGTCGGTGTTTGTGGTTGTCCCCATTTGTTACGCCTTCTACATCGCTTTCACCAATACCCGGCTCACCGGCCGGGAGGCGTTGCATCCGCAATGGGTGGGGTTCGAGAATTTCCGACGCCTCATCGATTCCGGGGACTTGAAGAACTCGGTCACCCTCACCCTCATTTTCGTGGTGGGGTCCTCACTCATCGGGCAGAACCTGTTGGGGTTGGCGTTGGCGCTGTTGACAGCCAAGCGCAAGCGTCTGGTGGTGTCGATCGTGGGCACCTCGGTGTTGGCTGCCTACGTGTTCCCCGAGATCGTCCCCGGTTTCATGTGGACCTCGTTTCTCAGCGAGAGCGGGGTGCTGAACTCGGTGCTGCGGCTTTTGCACCTACCCACGCAACAGTTGCTCATTGATCAACCCATGATCGGCGTCATCTTGGCTGACGTGTGGCGGGCCACTGCGTTCTCCATGTTGGTGTACACCGCAGCATTGGGCGACGTACCCGAAGACCTCATCGACGCCGCCAAAATGGACGGGGCCGGCTACATCGGCACGCTGTGGCATGTCACCGCTCCACTGTTGCGCCGTACTGCGTTCACCAACTTGATGCTCATCACATTGCCCACCCTGTCGGTGTTCACCATGATCTTCGCTCTTACCGGTGGCGGCCCTGGCAACGACAGCCAGACGCTTCCCATCCTCATGTACGACCAGGCCTTCAAATTGCAGGACATGGCCTACGGAACGGCTATTTCATTGGTGTTGTTGGTGATCGGGATAGTGCTGTCCATCATCTACGTGTTTGTACTCAAGCCAGGAAAGGACAAATGACTGCGGCAGTGCAATCCAGGCGATCCCGGCGAACCCAGCCATTCCGGTCTGAGCGTGTGGCGGGAGTGTGCGCCAATTTGGCTCTCACTGCGATCGTGCTGGCATTTCTGGGACCGATGCTGTGGATGTTTGCGGCTGCGTTCAACCCCACTGCGCAATTGTCCTTCGACATTCCCAAGCATCCCAATCTGGACAATTTCAAGTCCGTGGCCACCTGGGAGCAACTGTTCCGGCCGTTGCTCAACAGTATGGTGCTGTCGATCCTGGCGTCAGCGGTAACGGTGATCGCGGCCTGCCTGTGTGCCTATCCGTTGTCACGGTACAAACTGCGTTTTGGCACGGCATTCATGTACATGATCCTGCTGGGTAGCGGCCTGCCCATCATTGCGTTGATGATCCCCACCTACCGGATGTTCACCAAGGTCCACTTCACGGATAACACCATTGCCACAGCGTTGTTCATGGCCGGCACCAGCCTGCCGTTTGCCATCTGGTTGGCCAAAAATTTCATTGATGGTGTACCCATCATGTTGGAGGAGGCGGCCCGCACCGATGGCGCATCCACCATGCAGATGATGAGGCTCATCGTGTTTCCGCTGATACGCCCGGGCATGATTGTGTTGTTCATCTACTCATTCATTGGCAACTGGGGCAATTTCTTTGTGCCGTTCATCTTGTTCAGTGATCCTGCCAAGCAAACGGCGTCGGTGGCCATATACAACTACTTCAACAGTTTGGGCGGTGTATATTTTGGTCGCGTGGCTGCTTTTGCCATCCTTTATTCAGCTCCTGCTGTAATTCTCTACATATCAATATCTCGAACTCTCGGCCGGTCATTCAGTTTTTCCGGGGCAGTCAAGGAGTAACGCAACATGCCAGCGATGATGGGCCAAGTGGCAGTGGAGCGCTTGTTGGAGTGCCCCAAGACGATGACCAACGGCCCGTGTGGCGGTGTCGCCATGAACGGAACCTGTGAGGTGGACACGTCACACCTATGCGTGTGGTGGGAAGCGTTGGCCCATGCCGACAACTCGGCCGCCCGAATGCCTATGCCTCCGGCTGACTGGTCGGTTCGTGGTCGTTGGTCCGAAGCATTCGTCACCGATGGTCCGCTGCAGGCGGCCGCCAACACGTTGGACAAGGATCAACGGCCGATGCGGGCAGGGAGCCGTTTCGAACAATTGTTGCGCGACGGTCGGTTTATCGTCACGTGTGAAATCAATCCGCCCGACAGTGCCGATCCCCTGGCCACACTGGATCGCGTTCGGCCCCTTATCGGCGTCATTGATGCAGTACACATCAGCGACAACTCATTGGCCTCGCCGCATATGTGCGGATTGGCGTTGGCTGCGCTCATCGAGCAGATCGGAATGGAAACCATTCTTCATATGACCTGTCGGGACCGTAATCGCAACATGCTCCAAGCCGACGTGTTGGGGGCGGCGGCGCTCGGCATCAAACACGTGTTGTGTATCACCGGCGATCACCCGGCCATCGGCGATCATCCCCAAACCAAGCCCGTGTTCGACCTCGACTCGGTGTCATTGATCAACACGGTGCGCCATCTTCGTGACGAGGGCTCGCTGCTGTCGGGGCGGTTGTTGGACGCAGCACCGAACTTGATGATCGGCGGTGGTGCCGAGCCCACCGCGCCGCCACTTGATTTCCGTCCCTATCGATTGGCCAAGAAGGTGGCAGCCGGTGTCGATTTCGCCGTGACGCAGTTGGTATACGACATGGATCAGTTGGAGAAGTACATGCACCAGGTGCGCCAGTTGGGCCTGGACCGCAAGATTCACATCCTGGTCAGCGTGGGTGCGCTCAGTGGTCCCGGTATGGCCCGGGGGATGAACAACTCCACCCCAGGCGTCACCGTTCCCGATGACATCATCCGTCGGATGGAATCAGCACCACAGGGCAAACGGCGCGATGAGGGCGTCAAAATCTGTATCGAGCAAATTCAGCAACTGTTGGAGATGCCCGGTATCTCGGGTGTCGACATCATGGATCTGGACCCTGGTCGATATGCCGAGTTGGTGGAGGCGGCAGGCCTGATCAATCGGCCTTTTGCTGCCAAGTCGTAAGTTTACGGAGTAGTTTCGAACTCCACTGAGCCAAACGTGTCGAAGTATTCTCGCCACTGCACGATCTTGTTGTCGCGTAGTTCCACGATGATGGAGTCAGGCGTGATACTCCGGACGCCATCAGACGTTCTCGTTACATGCCAACTCCATTCGATGGCCATCCAGGCACCATCGTCGGAGGCAAAGAGTGCGGCAATGTCAACGTGCAAATCTTGGAAGAGTTGGTGCCATTGATCGATGACTCCAGCAATCTCCGGAGCGGTCAATCGCACGCCGCGTGGAGCAGTGAGGATGCCGTCGGGTAGCCAGTCGGCGGCGGCCCCCACATCGTCACGATTGTTGACCCACAGCGAGATCTGTCGTTCAACCAGCGCCAGTTGATCGGCTGTGTAATTTCCCCGAGGTGTCATACCGGAGAATATTGACACATTCAATACTCAGGTTCGACACCATCGGCGAATCGTCACGTGCCGTTTCGGCTGTGCGAATTCTGCGACCGATTCATCTTGTAGCAAAACTCGTCATCGGCGACGGAATTTTGCGACGAGTTGTGCTTACGCACGCCAGCGAATCGTCACGTGCCGTTTGGGAGCGGCACCTGGAGGGTTCCTTGCCTGATAGTGGAAAGTTGCAAGAGCGGGCACTGCAGGGGTTGAGGCGGCCGAGAACTGGGTACTCTGCGTCACTCCCCGCACCACACCATCACCACGAGAGGATCCCCATGGCACAGCCCGAGGACAAGCCCGCCGAGACATTGGTGGGCATCGCCTTCACCGATCCATTTCGGGCCAAGGAGTTTCTCACTGCAGCATCCGGCGTGGCGGCGCGCAAGGGATTCCAGCTCAAGGACGCAGTGATCATCACCAAGAACGCGGAGGGCCACACCTCCGTGGTGGAAACCATCGATCCCCAGCCCGCCCGCTCGGCCATGTCTGGAGCCATGTGGGCGGGACTGCTCGGACTGTTGGTGGGAGGCCCCATCGGCTGGGCCGCAGGCGCAGCCATCGGCGCGTCGGCCGGCGCGGTCACGGCCAAAGTGGTGGACATCGGCATTCGTGACGAATGGGTGGCGTGGTTCCGTAAGGCCGGGGAACCGGGCACCACCATCGTGGCCGTGTTGGTGACTCACCTCGACAAGGAAGCACTGGTCACGGAAGTGTCACGATTCAGCGGTGCTCATCTGGTGTACGCCAACCTCGACGAGGGCACGCTGAACCGGTTGAAGGAGGCGCTCGGTCAGCCGCTGGATGAGGCCAATCCGGCGGATGTGTCGGCTGGCCCCAAACCCGTCGACGAATGATTCACACCGAGCTGAATATCACCATCGTCACGGCCACAACGCCCCGTGCTGACCATCCCACGGTGCGTACCCAATTCGAACGAACCAACCGTCGGATGGCGGCAGCATCGTGCGCCTCAGTCAGTTCGGTGTGACGGGGTATCTGTAACAACACCGTGCTGGCATGGATCACCGCCAAGAGGGCCACTCCCACCAACGGAAGTGTGCGATCCAGGCTGGGTGGCGGCGAGACCACCAGTATCAGCGCCGTGAGGGTTTCCAACCCCATCAGCGGTCCTACCACCAACGATGTCCGCCAGCGATGTGACGCTTCGTAGGCCACGAATTGCGGCTCACCGACCGCTGCGAACAGTGGATAGTGGACCACCTGGACAAACCAGATGAGCCCCACCATGGCGCCGGTGGCGGCCAGATGGACACTGAGCAGGGTGGCAGAGGTAGTCGACATGAGAACAAGGATTTGAGCGATAGCTCAAATGTAGTGTGTCTGGGGCTAACACCAGGGACTCGACCAGAATCCAAGCAATGAATGAAGCCAACATTCCCGCCCATCCGCTCCGAGGCGCCTCCGTGCTGTTGGCCGGGGCCAGCGGTGGGTTGGGTGGTGCGTTGGCAGTGGAGCTTCATCAGCGGGGCGCCACCATCACGTTGGTGGGACGAGACGCTGGACGACTCGAAACGGTTCCGGTGCCCGGGGTCCGTCGACAACTGGACCTACGCACCATGGAGGCGTGTACCGCAGCGGTGGCGGCCGCCCATGCGGTGACCGGTCAACTCGACATCGTGATCAACGCCGTTGGTGTGGTGGCCTTTGGACCGGTGGCAGAACTGTCGGTGGACGCCATGGAGGAGCTGTTTCTCACCAACACCTTTTTGCCGATCATGTTGACCAAAGCGGCTGTGGCTGTGATGGGTGAAGGTGGCGCCATTGTCAACATCTCCGGGGTTGTTGCGGAGCAAAACTTGCCGGGCATGGCGGCGTACGGAGCGTCCAAGGCGGCGTTGCGGTCCTTCGACGATGCGTTCGGTCGTGAAGCGCGCCGGGCCAAGATCCGGGTACTTGATGCTCGGCCTCCACATACTGAAACCGGATTGGCCACTCGACCCATTTCCGGCACAGCACCACGTATGCCGGTGGGGTTGACCCCAGCATTCGTGGCCAGTGTCATCTGCGATGCCATCGAGCAGGGCACAACAGATCTGCCGAGTACCGCCTTCGCGCCCAACTGACCCCGGTTACAAGAACGGAACCAGCTTGCGACAAACCCCGATGGGCATGGGTCGGATGGTGGCGTCGGTGACCCCCAGAGCCTGCAGTTTGATGAGTACTTGGAGCGAACCCTGCTCGGTGGTGGCCACTGTTCCGGCCAA
>JAYVGK010000450.1:0-1673 GCA_043772215.1 Acidimicrobiales bacterium
TTCAACATGTTCACGAACACCGGGAAGAACACCACCAAGGCCACCACCATGCGCCGAGCAGTGAGACTGGTGGTACCGAAGATGTTGTAGAAGATGGGCCCTAGGGCCACGATGGGCATGGTGTTGGCAGCGGCCGACAGCGGAGCAATGAGTTCTCTCATCACCCGGAAGCGCTGCGCCACCAACGCGATGGCCACAGCCAGTAACGCGCCGAGTACCAGTCCCCACAGGGCATTGGCCCCGGTGGCTTTGGCGGTGGCCACAATGCCGGTTTTGTTGATTTTCCATTGGTCCCAAATACGCGATGGTTGGGGCAGAACGAAGGGTTTGATGTGACGCCACACCACGAAGCGTTCCCACGCGATGAGGAACAATGCTCCCCAGATGATGGGGGGCGCAATGGCTGCGACCCGCGTCCTCAGCCTCATCATCGATCCTCGATGCCGCGAGTCGACGTATCCAATTCGCCACCACGCAGAGCCTCGCGCACCTCGGTGATCTTTTTGAAGAACTCCCCTTCTTCACGAGTGTCCTCGCTGCGCGCACCCAGGTCTACGTTGATGACCGTGGTGATGCGCCCCGGACGGGGGGACATGACCACCACCCGGTTGGACAAATACACCGCCTCAGGGATGGAATGGGTAACGAACACCACTGTCTTGTGGGTACTCGCACAGATCCGGGTGAGCTCTGCCTGCATGTGCTCCCGGGTCATCTCGTCCAATGCACCGAACGGTTCGTCCATGAGGAGCAACGGCGGATCCACCGCCAAGGCCCGGGCGATGGCGATGCGCTGTTGCATACCGCCTGACAGTTCCCACGGGTAGTTGTCGGCGAACTCCGGGAGCTTGACCAACTCCAGCATTTCGCGTGAGCGCGCTGATCGTTTGGATCGGTCCCAGCCCCGTAGTTCCATGGGCAACTCGATGTTCTTGATCACTTTGCGCCACTCGAACAACCCGGCCTGTTGGAAGGCCATGCCGTAGTCGAAGTCCAATCGAGCCTGGCGGGCAGACTTGCCGTTGACGGAGATGGACCCACCCGACGACGGCAACAAATCGGCGATGACTCGCAACAGGGTGGATTTGCCGCACCCCGACGGACCGATCAGCGACACGAACTCGCCGGCCTCCACCGTGAGATCGACGTCCATCAGAGCATCGACCTGATTGGACTTTCCCTGATTGAAGATCTTGCTGACGCCCCGACATTCTACGGCTGACGCGCTCATGACGTGGCTGCCATCGGACGATGGCGGGTGAGCACCATCTCCAATCCGTTGACGCCAGCCGCCACCACCAGCCCCAGAATGGCTGCTCCGATGAAGGCAGTGAACACCCGGGCCGGGTCGCCTGTGGCCTTCTGGAAGTAGTCGAGGATGAGGCGCCCCACTCCTCCACTGACCCCGGCAGAGAGTTCCGCCACGATTGCCCCCACCACCGCTGCCGCAGCTCCCAGTTTCACGGCTGGCAGGATATAGGGCAGCGCAGCCGGCAACCGGAGTTTGACCAGCGTCTGTGTCCAACTGGCGGCGTACGAATCCATCAGTTCCAACGATTGTTCTTTGGGCGATTGCAGCCCGCGTAATGCGCCAACTGCAATGGGGAAGAACGCCAGATAGGCGCTCATACCGGTCACGGACATCCACGGCTGCCAATGCACCCCACCGACCT
>JAYVGK010000451.1:0-6377 GCA_043772215.1 Acidimicrobiales bacterium
GGGTCGGTGGCCTCCAGTGTGCAGGCGGTGGTACCGGACTCCCATGTGGCAGCCGCCTTCCACCACCTCCCGGCCCGTGAGTTGGGCGACCTCGACAACCCGGTGGAGTCCGACGTGCTCATCTGCGCCGATCATCTCGAAGCCACCAAGGTCACGTCGGAGATCACGGCCAAGATCCCCGGATGTAGGCCCATCGATGCTGGATCGCTGTCCAACGCCGCGCCCATCGAAGCGTTCACCGCAGTACTGCTACAACTCAACGTCCGGTACAAAACCCGTTCGGCACTGCGTATCACCGGTCTCAACCTGGCCTAGCGCCCGCCGACCCCAACCGAGAGGTCGAAGTTGCAACGCGCTGCTGCTAGAACACTGCGCCGATGAGTATGCGCCTGTACGACACAGCCCGACGATCTGTGGTGGCGTTCGAGCCTGGACCGGTGGTGACCATGTATACGTGCGGGGTCACCCCGTACGACACCACCCATATCGGTCATGCTGCCTGCTTCGTCACCTACGACGTGGTGCAGCGCCGCCTGCGTGATCTGGGCCACGAGACGCGCTGCGTACGCAATGTCACCGACGTGGACGATTCCATCCTGGCCAAGGCCCGCCAACTGGGCATCCACTACCTGGACCTCGCCGCCGCGGAGATGAAGAAGTTCGACACCGACATGGAGGCATTGGGCCAGTTGCCCAGCTATTCCGAGCCCCGGGCCACATCGGCCATTGCCGACATCCTGGGCTTCATTGCCATGGTGCTCGATACTGGGCACGCATACGAATCGGGCGGGTCCGTGTACTTCGACGTGAGCTCGTTTCCCAAGTTCGGCCAAGTCAGTGGCTACAGCCGGGAGCAGATGCTGGAGTACGCAGCGGAACGGGGCGGCAATGTGGAGGATCCAAACAAGCGCGACCCGTTGGACTTTGTGCTGTGGCATCCCTCGTTGCCCGACGAACCGTCGTGGGAATCGTTGTGGGGAGCAGGCCGGCCGGGCTGGCACATTGAGTGTTCGGCGTTGTGTATGCGCGAGTTGGGCACCACCACCATTGATCTACATGGTGGGGGTGAGGATCTCATCTTTCCTCATCATGAGTCCGAGGCTGCGCAGTCCGAAGCAGCCACCGGGGAGCCGTTGGCCAGGCATTGGATGCATCAGGCTTACGTCAAGCTGGACGGCGTCAAGATGTCGAAATCACTCGGCAATCTTCGCTACGTGAGCGCGCTTATTAATGAGGGTTGGGATCCGATGGTGATCCGCACGGTCATCGTCAGCCACCATTACCGCGACGGTTGGGAATGGTTCGATTCGCTGTTGGACGAAGGGGCTCAGCGGTTGGCCCGCTGGCGCTCCGCAGGTACGGGCGATGGGGGACTGGCCGAGGTGCGCTCGGCGTTGGACAACGACCTCGACATGCCCACCGCAGTGGCGGCCATCGATGCTGCGGCGGTCAGGGGCGAAGGTGTCTCCACCTCCGCCGCCCTCCTCGGCATCATGCTCTAGGGGTCAGCGGCGGATCAACCACCGTCCACCACGAGGTGGACGGGGTCGCCCTGGAGGTCCACGGACCACGTGGTGCGGTCCGTCATGTTCTTGTAACCCCCGTTGACGAGGTCGAGCCGGGGGATGTACTTGATCTTCCACCAACCTCCTTGGGGAGGATCTTCCTCGGTGCAGGGGATATCGACCATGTTCACGGAGTCGTACACACCGGTCCCCCAGGCACATCCGTAGTTCGATGGCACCTTGATGCGGACCACTACTTTACGGTCGTTGAACTTCCGGATGTCGTCGGTGGCTACCGCTTGCTTAGTGTAGTAAGCACGACTACGGACTATCTCGGGAGGTTGCGAATTGGTGCAATCAGTGATCGAGTTCTCGCTCCCGCTCACCTGCAAGAATACCGGCAGCGGATCAGAGGTCGCCGCCTTCGGCTCTCCTTTCCCTTCACATACGTCAGCCATTGGCGCCGCAATGTTGGTAAGTGCCGAATTCGGGTCGGCATACTCGCGAATGCCGGGGCCTTCCACTTTCCACTCGAACTTCTGGACGCAGTAGTTGGTGGGATCGTCGGTGTCCTTGAGATCAGCGCCCAACTTGTCAATACAGTTGTCGGACGGATTTCGGGGCACCAGAATTTGTAGCTTGTCGGCACCTTCGCCCGGATCCCACAGATGCACCAGTACCGTCTTGTTGCGATACAGCGCTGCAGGCGACAACTTGGCCAGGTAGAAGTTGATGGGTCGGGCCACGTCGGCCGACACACTGATGTTGCTGTCACCAGATACCGACACCGGCTGATACCCGGCGGCCCACACCGTGGATGCCGGTGAATTGGTGCACATCTTGGTGAGAAAGCACGCTGGATATGCCGTACTCTCGGCATTGGCCGGGGTATTTGAAGGCACAAAAAAGGCCCGTACAGCGTAGGCATTGCTGCCAAAACTGGACTGGGCGCTGATGGTACGAATGTTCAGCCGGTAGCGACCACGGACGGGGCTCGAACCGGCGGCAGTTCGAGCCACGGTGACCCACTTGTTGGCTGTCCGATTGCATTGATCCACATTTGCTGGTGCCGGATCGACGTACGTAATGGCGTCCTTCATGAACGCGGGATCGGTCATCACCCCCGCCACAGTGGGCTGGGCAGCGCTGAGGGGCGGCACGCTCTTGAAGGCCGAGCGGGTGGCGTCTGCGGCAATCCAGTCGTCCGTCCAGCGCACACACGAGCCGTAGCGTTTCACCTTGTTGACATCGGCGTTGTCCACCACGTTGGTCTCTGGCGCGCTCACCAGATCGGTGCCGCCGGCAAGGGGCATGGTGATGTCGTCGGCGTAATCGAGCGGGGTGAGATCGGGGGGATACACGCGTACATCAGTGATGACATGCACATTGGCGGGCGACGGATTCTTGTCGCCCCAAGCTGCTGCGTTGTTGCACAAGGCCAAATTCGCAGGGGGCGTAGCCGCACATCCATTGACCGTTGCGAACAAATTGAGGCCGAACTTGTCGGGCTTCAACAAGTCGCTCTTTTCATTTACGATTCGCGGTGATGCGGGAGCGTCGGGCTTCGGGGCGCCAGTGAGGGGATCGACCGTAGCGGCATTCACCACTGGCTGGAAGCGCCGCTGGATGGAGTCAGGATTGAACACCGGGTCGTACATCTGGATTACCAAATCACCAGGTAGCGACTGCGGTCCGGCGGACGTTTCGCACGGTGGCGGTGCCGGGGTGGCCCCCGAGAAGCAGGGGACGTCAACAATGAGGTTGTAGCCGTCCTTGTCGTAGTCGTAGTTCGCCGACATCGCCGGGTACAGCGTGGCCAGCAATGGATTGGCCTGTTTGGCGGCGCGCTCATTCTTCAGTTGGGTGGTGCCTTGGGCGGCGCCGGTGACGTCATAGTCACACAGCATGGACAACTGTCCATCGGGGTTGTTACTGGGGGATGTTTCGGAATTGCCGTTCAAATCCGCCCACTGACTGGTGTTCACCGCATTGCCGTCGTAGCGCGCCAACTTCAAGTCACCAGACTCCTTCGCCGCGCATGGACCGGAGGCGGCCAGCCAGAACTTCTGCTTGTCTCCCGAGTCCGACAGGTAACCAGTGCCGATGGCGTTCTCTTTCGAGCCGAGTGGAATGCTGGACACGTACTCAGCGGTGGCGGTTTTGGTGATGGACCACGAGGAGCGGATGAGTCGCCCGAAGAACAGCGGCACGTTGTTGTCGGTGATGGTGACCTTCAAGCGTCGGTCGTTCTTGTCGAATTTGGTAGGCCGCACGTCCACGGAATCTTCACCGTCGGTGAAGCCGTTCTTGGTGGCCACGAAGCGGGCCACCCCGGCGGCACTGGAGAACCGGGGCATGCGGATGACGCCCGACAACGCAGATGCATCAGCGGCGCGCTGGATCTGCACACCACGGAAGTAGTACACCGCCACATCCACCGCCAAGGCCATGAACATGAGCAACACCGGCAGCAGAATGGCCGTCATGATCATGACGTAGCCGCTCTCCTTGATGGTGATGACGCGTCGGCGCCACCAACGAGGCGGCGTCGGGGCCGCGTCGATGGCGGCGCCGGCACGTTCATCGGCACCCTGGCCCTGTGGTTCGTCCATGGCTGATGGCCTCTCGAAGATCATGGGTTGGGTCGCAGAGGCTCGATACGCACTACTGCCTGATTGCGGATGGTGCGATTGTTCAGCTGCGGGAAGAATCCGGTGATGCTGTCGTGATGGCTTTGGACATACACACCAACGATGTCCTGGGGGCCGGACTGAAAGTCACGCCGATAGTCGCCCGGCCAGTTGTGGTCAAATGATGGATGAGTTGGATTGTTGGCTTTCCAGTCGCTCTGATATGTCCATGCGCCGACCGGTTGGTCGAACATACGGGCGTAGTACACGTTGCACATGGTGATCCACGGCTGGGCCACTGTCTTGTTCCAGTCGTAGCCGGACTCCACCGTCACCGTGGTGTCCACTACCGTTGGATAGGCCGAGGTGTCAGTGGAGACCGGTGCGGCAAACACACCCACAGGGTCGAGATTGGTGTTGGGAAGGTTTTTGCCCGCCTCGGCCGCAGTGATGCACGCCGCTGGCACCTTGCTGTGGAGATTGCGGGCCTTGAACACAATGACGTAATCGAGCTTTTTATCGAGATTCTTGAGCGAGTTGCGCATTGATTGCACGGTGTCATAGTCAGCAGTTCGGGAGCGGCCGGCGGCGGCAATCAATCGAACCCCTTCGGTGGCCCCGTTCTTGCCGGAGGACCATTCGAAGAAGAACGGTCCCAGTTCCAAGATCATGAAGAGGATGCCGATGAACAAGGGGGTCACGATGGCGGCTTCCACCACTGTCGCACCACGCTCGGAGCGGGTACGACGGGGGCGGGTAGGCCGACGTAGGCGTCGATGAAAGTTGTTCCAGCTCATGTCTGTTGCCCCGGTCGCCCGATGGTGGTGGTGGTCATCGACGTGATGGTGTCGTCGTCTTCGGCACTGTTGTTGGCCGTATTACGGTCAGTGACTCCCACCGTGGAAACGGTGGCGATGTTGGCCAATGTGCCGGTGGCGGTGCTGATGACCGTGCCCGTTATTTTGTAGGTGACGAATGCGCCGTTGGTCATGGTCACCTGTTGATTGGAGATGCTGTTGGTGCCACTGGCTGCAGGGCATGTGGCCCCGGCTGACGCCACACACGTCCAGGTCACCCCACTCAATTTGGATATGTCCACGGCGTCGTTGACTCTGGCCGTAACCGGGGCCAAGCCGTTGTTGGTGACCACAATGGTGTACGTGGTGGCGTTGCCGGCCATCACAGAGCCCACACCGTCGTTCTTGGTGATGGATACGTCTGGACCTACGACGGAATCGGTATCAGTGGCGGAATTGTCGCCGGGAGTGGGATCAGCCAGACCCGACGAGTTCACGATGGTGGCGGTGTTCACCAATGGTCCGGTGCCGGTATCGGCCACCTTGGCAGTCAAGATGTATGTGACCGTGGCCCCACTGGGCAGGCTCACCACATGACTGTTGATATTGCCTGCGGTGGGCCCGGCACTGGAGCAAGTGCCTCCTCCCGTGCCGCCGCCACACGTCCAGCTGACATTGCTCAGCAGGGAGCTGTCGACGGTGTCGGTGACCTTGGCGCTGGCCACTGCTGCGGGTCCCTTGTTCCGGGCCACGATGGTGTACGTGACTGTGGAGCCGTTCTCCACCGTGGAGACGCCGTTGGACTTGGTGATGGTGAGATCGGGGCCGTTCACCGGGTCCTCATCGAAGGCAGAGTTGTTGCCCGGGTTCTTGTCCCCGGTGGGAGACACCACGCTCACGGTGTTGCGTACCAGGCCGGTGGCGGTGATCTTCACCGTAAGGGTCATCTTGTAGGTGACAGTTCCGCCGACGGGCACGCTTATGGAGTGATTGTTGATGCTGCCGCTGCCGCTGCCGCTGGAGCACGATGCTCCGCCGCTGGCTGTACACGTCCATGTGGGATTGGTGAACTGGTTGGTGTCTACGGTGTCGGTTACCACTGCGCCGGTGGCGGTCACCGTACCCACGTTGGTCACAACCATGTTGTATGTGTACGTACCACCGGCATCGACAGATGCCACTCCGTTGTCCTTGGTGATGGCCAGGTCGGGCAGATCGATGGTGTCGGTGTCGGACTTGGAATTGTTCCCGGTATTGGTGTCACCCGCAGCCACCACCGAGGCAGTGTTGGTGATGTTTCCGGTGGCTCCTGCGGTCACGGTGGCCTTCACCAAGTAGGTAGCTATGCCGCCGTTGGCCAAAACCGGCTGGTCACTGAGATTGCCGCTGCCCGACGATACTCCGCATGTGCTGCCACCGGTGGCCGTACAGGTCCACGTGACGCC
>JAYVGK010000452.1:0-5440 GCA_043772215.1 Acidimicrobiales bacterium
CCGATCGCACATCGAACGCCGCCGAACCATCAGCCACCGGCACTCCGTGTTCCAGCACCACCCCGTCCACACATATACGACCCACCAAGGGAAATGCCGGCACCACCAGAACTCGACGACCGTGCACTGTATGGCGGGCCACCAGTTCCGCCGCCCAATTGCCCCGCAGCGTGGAGTCGATCTTGTGAGCCGCCCGCTCCGACGCCCACCGCTCCATGGCCGCCGCCCGCTGACCAGCCTCCATCGCAGTGAGGTGGCGGGTACCCAGGTCAACGACCATTGTTGGTTGACGCCCCGCGTCCTCCATGACGGTGACCACTGCTACCGGGCCCGTGCCTGCCGCAGCACACATACCGGCCGTTTCCAATGCCCCAGTACGGTCATCGGCGGCCACCAAGAGTTCCACACGGTCGCTTGCACTCATCAACCTCATCATGCACCCGGTACGGTTCCTCACCATGATCGGCACCACACCCACCACCTTTCGCGAACTCATGACCCTGGAGCGGGTGGCGGCCGACTTCTTCCTTGGGCAAACCCCTCCGTATGCGTGGGGTCGGGTGTACGGCGGCCAGGTGGTGGCGCAGTCGCTGATGGCGGCGGCGGCCACGGTGAATCCCGACCACCATGTACATTCTCTGCACGCTTACTTTGTGTTAAGTGGTACACCCGGGGAGCCCATCCTGTTCGACGTGGATCGACTGCGCGAGGGCCGCTCGTTCACCACTCGACGGGTAGTGGCTCGCCAGTCCGGCGGGGCCATTCTCAATCTCGACGCCAGCTTCCAGCGCCACGAAGCGGACTACGACATCCAGTCCGGTGGGCTCCCCGAGGCTCTTCCTGAACCTGAGTCGCTGCCCGAAAACGAATGGTCTGGCATGGGCGAGATTCGCGAGATCCCCAAGACCGCCGGGGTGGCCCGATCGCAATTGTGGATGCGGATCCGTATGGACCCCAACGAGGAGTTCGGTGACGACCCGGTGATGCATGCCTGCGCGCTGGCCTATCTGTCGGATCACAACCCCATGGACTCCATTGTGATGTCGCATCCTGACCGGCTGTCGTGGGATCAGATGATGACGGCCTCGTTGGATCACAACATCTGGTTTCACCGTCCGGTGCGCGCCGACCAATGGAACCTGTTCGACATGGCGGGACACGGTTTGGTGAACGCTCGCGGTATGGCCACCGGTTCGGTTCACTCCCAAGCCGGCGTGCATCTGGCCACCATTGCCCAGGAAGGTCTGGTGCGGTCACCCCGATGAGTACTCCCGCTGCACCACCCCCGCTCAGGGTGGGCATGTTCATACCCCGCTCGATCATGGATGAGGGAGCAGTGGTGTGGCGGGAAGTGTTGCGGGCCATGGCCGATGCCGGCATTGATCATGTGGGGGCCAGCGACCATGTGAGTTTTCATACCGGTTGGGGCGTCGACGGTATCGTTCAGGCCACTGCATTGGCCGCCGCCGAGCCCCGCCTGGCGGTGACTCTGGGCGTGTACTTGCTGCCGCTCCGTCATCCCGTGTTGGTAGCCCGGCAGTTGTCCACGTTTGCCACTGCCACCCATGGACGGATGGAGTTCGGGGTGGGTGTGGGCGGCGAGGATCGCCATGAAGTGGAGATCTGCGGCGTGGACCCTCGTACCCGAGGCCGTCGTATGGACGAGAGCATGACCATCATTCGTGCGTTGCTCAGCGGGGAAACATTGAATTTCCACGGGGAGTTCTTCACGCTGGAGCGTGCCTGCATCGTGCCGGTCCCGCAAACCCCTATCCCGATGGTGGTGGGCGGCCGTTCTCCCGCCGCACTGCGCCGGGCCGGTCGACTCGGTGATGGCTGGCTGGCGGCGTGGACCACGGCATCACGCTTTGGCGAGGGACTCGCCACGGTGCAAGCACATGCCGCCGAGGCCGGACGCGCAGGGCAAGTGACCCGTCACGGTTTTCAGCCCTGGGTGGGTCTAGGCCCTGATCGTGATGCTGCTCGCGCCGCGGTGGCGGCCCCGGTGGAAGCCATGTACCAATTGCCGTTTGAACGTTTCGAACGCTACAGCCCATACGGCACCCCGCAGGAGATAGCCGATTTTCTGCAACCCTATGTACACCTAGGTTGCACCACACTCAATCTGGCGCCACAGACCCATGACTGGCATCGGGCCGTGGATGCAGTGGCAGAGATCCGCGCCATCCTGTTGGCCCGGTAGCCCCCGACGCCCCCCGCTAGGCGGCGATGCGATGTAGGGCCACCACCGGGATGACCCTGGTGGTGTTGGCGGCGTAGTCGGCGAAGCCGGAGAACTTGGCTGCCTGGCGGGCATACAACTCGTCACGCTCCGAGCCGGTGACTTCCACGGCCGTGGCTTGATAGGTGTCGGTGCCGAACTCCACGGTGACTTCGGGATGAACCATGAGGTTGTGATACCAGTCCGGGTTGGTGGGGGCACCCGCCTTGGACGCGAAGATCACCACACGATCGCCATCGGGCAAACACACCAACGGAGCGATGCGGGCCTGTCCGCTCTTGGCCCCGGTGGTAGTGAGCAGCACGAGGGGCGAACCGTCAAACGGCCCCCCCACCTTGCCCTCGTTGGCCCGGAACTCGGCGATGATCCCTGCGTTGTAATCGCTCATTTCGCTCATGGCTTGACTCTTTCATGGTGAGGCGCTTACTGGACCGGGCGAGGTGAGGTCCGGCTGGAAGCGCAATCCCATGCCCGCTTCCGTCACGAAATAGCGCGGTATGGAAGGTTGCGGCTCCAGCTTGCGCCGCACGTGAGCAATATGTACACGTAGATATGCAGTCTCCTTCTCGAACTGCGGTCCCCATACTTTGGTGAGCAACATGCGCTGGGTCACCAAGCGGCCTGGGTTGCGGACCAGTACATCCACCAGTTCCCACTCCGTAGGGGTGAGATGTACCTCACCCACCCCCGTGACGGTGGCCCGTCGATCGGCCAGGTCCAGCGTGAAATGCGGCGTGACCACCACGGCCGATTCCAATGCCTGTTCCCCCGCCGTCTGGCGACGCCGAAGCGCAGCGCGCATACGAGCCAGCAACTCGCTGACCCCGAACGGCTTGGTGATGTAGTCGTCTGCCCCCGCATCGAGGGCCTCTACCTTGCCCCGCTCATCCTCGCGCACCGACAAGATGATGATCGGTACGTCGCTCCATCCTCGAATGGCATGCACCACAGAAATGCCGTCCATCTTCGGTAGGCCGAGGTCCAACAGAATCAGATCAGGACTGTTGGCACCGGCCAGGGTCACCGCTTGTTCACCAGTTTCCACCGCTTCCACCTCGTAGCCATTGGCCGTGAGACTCAGCGACAGCGCACGACGAATCTGCGGCTCATCATCAACGATCAGCACCCTGATCATTGCCCCAGTCATTGGACGCCACACGCTGACATCGGCAAATCAATGGTGACCGTGAGGCCACCGCCAGGAGTGTCATCGAGTTGCAGTTCGCCGGCCATGGCCACCACGAACCCGTTGGCCACGGCCAGACCCAATCCCACCCCAGTTCCATTGGGCCGGTCACCGAGACGCTGAAACGGTTGCAGTACCCGGGCCCGCATCATTTCCGGAATACCCGGCCCGTGATCCACCACCCGTAGATGAACGCGCTGACCCACCACACCGGCAGAAATGTCGACCTGCTCGCCAGGGGACCATTGCGCAGCATTCGACACCACATTGGCCACTGCCCGTTCCAACAACATGGCATCTACATGCACCAGCGGCACGCTCTCGTGTACGTCGACATGCAACTGCGCAGGCGGGTGACTGAGGCTGGCCAATGCCGAGCCCACCACATCCTCCAACGCCACGTCGGCCGCTTGGATGGCGAGCACTCCGGCCTGCAACCGACTCATGTCGAGCAGGTTGCCCACTAGGCGGTTGAGTCGATCAGTTTCGCCGTCGATGGTGCTCAACAACTCCGTACGATCCGGTGCACTCCACTCCACCCCGGGTTGTAACAACGTGGTGACAGACGTCTTGATGGAAGCCAGCGGGGTACGAAGGTCATGCGACACCGCCTGCAGCATGGCCGTTCGTAGTGCATCACGTTCAACCACGGTCTCGGCCTCTACCGCTTCGCGTTGCATACGACGCGCTGAGAGGGCCACCGCCAGTTGATCGGCGAAGATATGAAGTACCCGTCGATCGTCACCAGCCATACGTTCTCCCACCACTACCAACATGGTGGATTCGTCTGGTTGTAAAGCGAAGGCCACCCCCGCGCTCGGGTCGGTGGGCACGGGTTGTCCGGCCCCCGCTTCCACCAGCCATTCCCCATCGTGGCGGCTCAACACCGAAGCCGCAGTGAAATCGAACACCGCCCGAATCTGGGCCAACACACCAACCAGCGGATCCGCTTCTCCCACGAGGGTGGCTGTGGTGCGGGCCAACGCTTCAGCCTCGGCCCGCGCCCGCAGTGCCTCGCCGGACCGTCGGGCAGAGCGGTCCACCAGCACACTGACCGTGGCCGAAACTGCCACGAAAACCACCAAGGCCACCAGGTTCTGGGGACCCGACACGGTGAACGTGTGCACGGGCGGTACGAAGTACCAGTTGGTGATGAGAAAGGCCGACAGTGCCGCCACCACCCCGACCGCCGTTCCGCCTATCGCAGCAATGGCCACCACCAACGCCAACGCCAATAACAACACTGTGGGCAACGACACCCGCTCACCGGCGTGCAAACCAATCGCCGTCAGCGCCGGCATCGACACCACACCCAAGAGCACGCCACTGACCCGCCGCCGCCCGCTGGTCCCGGAATGGTGTCGCTTCAGTGCCACCCTGGGGGCAGCCAACTCATTGCTCGAGATGATGTGGACATCGAGCAGCCCCGCTTTACGCAAGACCTGTGACACCACTGAACCCTGAAAGATATGTACCCATCGTGACCGGCGACTGGCGCCCACCACCAACTGCGTCGCCTTTTCGGTATGGGCAAAGTCCACCAAGGCCAGTGCCACCTCGTTGCCCACCACCTCGTGATAAGCGCCACCCACTTCACTCAGCAATTGACGTTGCGCATCGAGATCCGCACCTGTGCTCACCGCCAACCCATCCGCAGGCACCACCCTGACTCCCAGTAAATCCGCACGGGCTCGGCCCGCCAAGCGGGCGGCTCGTCGGATGACCGTGTCACCGCCAGGGGCGCCGGTGATGGCCACCACGATGCGCTCGCGGGTCTCCCATGCGTCGGCGATGCCGTGGCTCACCAGGTAGTCGTGCAGCGAATCTTCTACCCGATCGGCCACCCACAACAGGGCCAACTCACGCAACGCTCCCAGGTTGCCAGTACGGAAATAGTTCCCCAATGCGGCGTCAATACGTTCAGCTGGATAGATGTTGCCGTGAGCCATTCGGCGGCGCAACGCCTCCGGCGACATGTCCACCAATTCGATCTGGTCGGCGTTACGCACCAC
>JAYVGK010000453.1:0-3460 GCA_043772215.1 Acidimicrobiales bacterium
ACGCGGTCAATGGATGGAATGGACGTGGACAGCACGCTTATGGCTCGGGACTGAACGTTCCCCGCCGCTCCCCCACCAACTGCAAAGCGCCTCAGTTGAATGGTGGCGCCCTGTGGCGGCACTGCTCCAAATCGCCGCAGGGAGCCATCTGGCTGGCGCACCGTTGGTCCCAGTGAGACTTCACCATCAAGTCCGTCAACCACAAAGTGTTGGTCGTCAGGTCCGCTCTCGGCGAATTGATTGACCTCCGTCCACGATTGCCACCCCTCCTCTCCATCAGCGGACGTAGAGACCTGGAGATAAGCAGGAGAGTGGCGCACGATGGGCCGGCGGGTCACTGTGAATCGCTGCCCCGGCGTGCCGTCGGACTGGCCGACAATTTCCAGATCTACCACCTTGGCGTGAATGGCATCCACAGTGGCACCAATCGAATGGGCCAACACATTGCTGATCACTGGGCTGGCGCTGTACGACGGACGGTCGTCATCCGTGGCGATCACCCGGCCCCGGACCCATCCAGCGCGCTGTGTGGCGATGATGGAAGCAGCATGGTTGTGAGGGAGATGCAGAATCACCTCACCGTTGCGGTTCAATCCCCCGGTGCTGTCACTGTTGAGTTCACAAGGAGTCCATTCGTCACCAGTCCATGCCTCCCAGAGCAGCGGCGGACGTAGCGGGTCCACTCCAATTCCATCAATGGAACAGTGCACGGTGAGGACCACTGCGTTGGACGGGGCTGCATCATTGAGCCCCACGTACAACGCATCACCGGGATTGGGTGGAGACGAAAAGCAGGTGAACGCCACGCCCTTGATCAGATCGTCATCGTGGGTACGCGTACGATCGACCTCAATGGATGACCGTACCGTTTGGCGAACCACCGGCACCACCACCGCATCAGCCATTGTGGTGAATTCCAAGGCGTCGTCGGCCGTGGTGCGCAACGTGGACACTTCCGTACCGGCCGGAATCAGCTTCTTCTCGGTGGGCACCGCCGCCAGCCAGAACGTCACTGGCACAACAGCAGATGTGGGGGGATGGCGACGCAATCCAATGAGTTCCAAGAACTTCACGTAGTTGCGCTCCGGCACCCGGTTGAGGCGATAAACGAGTTGGTCGGTCATCTGAGCAAACAACTCGATGAGAGTGACGCCTGGATCGGACACGTTGTGATCGGACCATTCGGGGCAACGCTGCTGGACGAACCGCTTGGCCTCGTCTACGAGGTCTTGAAATCGGCGATCGTCGAGATTGGGCGCCGGTAGTGTCATGTCAGTCCGCCGGAATTGTGTAGAAGGGAAAAACAAGATTGCGGGGATCGTTGATGTCGCCGACCACGTAGTCGATGTCGATGTACACCGTGGATCCATCGTTGCTGTCGAAGAGTACGCGTACGTCCTCCACAGTGATCCTTGGTTCCCACCGCTCTAGAGACTCGCGTACTTCGTACTCCAATGCACCCGCCGTACTGGCGCTCAGCGGGGCAAACACGTAGTCGTGGATGCGGCAGCCGAACTCTGGGCGCATGGGGCGCTCGCCCGGCGACGTGGCCAGCACCAATCGTATTGCTTCTTCAATTTCGCGATTGTCCGATACCAAAGCTATGGATCCATTGGACTCGGTGCGTAAGGGGAACGCCCATCCACGCCCCACGAACTCGTTGCGCATGGCGGCCATCAGTTGAGGGTAATCATGCCGCCGTCGACGTCGACGGTGGTGGTGCCTGCGATTTTCACGTCGAGGCCCTGGATGGATAGGGACTTTTGCGCAGCCAGTGTGAGGTCACCGGCCGCTTTCATACTGATGTTGGTGGCCTCCACGGTGATGTTGCCCTTGGCGATGATTTCTACGCTGCCGTCGCTCAACAATTTGATCTTGGACTCGTTCTGGCTGAGGACGAACTTGTGCTTGAGATCGCCAGTGCCAATCCAAACGCCTTCTTGTCCCTGCCAGCCGTCTCGCAACACCAGCCGATGACCGGATCGACTCTTCATGCCCTTGAGCACACTTCTTCCCGAAGCGTCGTAGAGGTCCTTGCCTTTTCCACCCGCGGGAAGATCCTTTCCGTTGAACAGCGCACCTATGACGTACGGATGGCGCACATCACCTTGTTCGAATGCCACAAGAACTTCATCACCCACCTCGGGCAACCACACCATTCCGCGGTCGCAGCCGGCACCGATCATGGCCATGCGCGCCCAATACGTTTCAAAATCATCCGACAACCACGGGAACGTCAAGCGCACTCGGTGCAGTCCCTCGGGATCTTTGATGTTGGAAACGATCCCCACCACCACCCCGAATATGGGTGGCCCACCGGCACTTGGCACTCCGCTGGTGGCCCCCACCGATGCCAGACCCAACAACGAGCGTTCCTGGCGTCCCGAAACCATGAACATGGTGCGGTAGCTGGTGGGATCAAACACGTGTCGTGACCCGGTCACGGTCCACGTACCTACGAATGGGGCGGCTACCGCCGAGATGGACACCGCCGTGCCAGCGCGCACTTTTGGATTGCCACGTGCCACCCCGTCGGCTTCGGCCAAAGCAGACGTGATTTCGCGGGCCATTCCGGTGGCCACATCATCGGCTTCGGCCTGCGTCTCGGGCAATCGGGAACTGAGCACCATGGGGGCTGAATAGAACGCTGCTGCCACATCGGTGGCCTTCACCGCAATCTTGGGCGCGGCGTCTCTTTGGGCGGCATCGGGTTTGCCCACCAGCGTGGCCTTTGCCTTGTAGTCCCAGCCTCGGGCGGTGACTTCCTTGACCTGGGCGCTGGCCGAGATGCGCGGCCGAAACTCCAACAGATCAGCCCCGAATGCCAGTTGCAGAGCCAGAGCAGAATCGAGATCACCGGGGGCGGGCGCACCCTGGTTGACCTTGGGTTTACGGAAGAAGAACTTGCCGTCGGACACCCCCACCTCGAATCCGATGTCTCGGGCTCGAGCCTTCACGAACTCCCAATCCGTGAGGTTCACCTGTGACACGTGCTTGAGCTGCTTCTGGGTGGCTTGCACTTCACCCACCGCCAAGCCACAGCGCTGCGCTACTGCAGTGGCGATCTTTGAATCAGTGGTGTCGAGATAGGCCTGCGTCCATCGACCGCGGTGCATCCGGTGTGACTGGTCGTAGGCGCGCACCATCACCCGCTGTCCGGTGGCGTCGTAAGACGCCTCGATGCCGGTTATCTCGCCTACGAAAAGTTCCTCGCCCGACGATTGCCCCCGGCCGGTGGACACCACGTTCACCAGGAGCGCAGCTCCTATGCGTACATGCATCTTGTCCAGCACGTCCCGGTTGGGGTCGCGCATGACGATGGTGCACGTGTCGGGTAGGTGGAGGTGATCGTCCACCACCAGTGACTCGAGTAACGCCAACTCCCCAGCAGCCACTGTGGCGCCGCCCACAATGATGGTGGGCCATCCTTGGAATGTGTTGGCCATGGTTCACGCCGACA
>JAYVGK010000454.1:0-4262 GCA_043772215.1 Acidimicrobiales bacterium
CGGGTGTCTGTGAGCTCACCGTCCAAAAAATGGTAGAGACGGGCAACCATGTCCTGACAACCTGCCCCGATGGGGGCGTCCACATCGTGGCGGGGATCCAGCGGTTCTCCGGGGAGAGCTTCAGTGGGCATGAGAAAGGTGTCCGGTCCGGTTGAAGTGCTCAAAGTTGGGGCGTCAGCCGGTTGGCAACGCCGAACTCATACAACGACTTCTGGAGTGCCTTTCTTCCCCGATGTAGCCGACTCATAACCGTACCGATCGGGATATCGAGAATTTCGGCTATTTCTTTGTAGGCAAAACCCTCTACATCCGCCAGCAAGACGGGCATCCGAAAGTTTTCCGGAAGCGCATCCACGGCATCGTGGACCTCCCCCTCGGTGAGGTGATCAAGCACCACATCCTCGGTACTGCGGCCCAATTCGGCGGCCTCCAGACCCCCCAGACGCCGATAGAGGTACAGGTCTTCCACCTCACCGAGTTCTTGTTGCTCGGGACGGCGCTGCTTGGCCCGGTACATGTTGATGTAGGTGTTGGTGAGGATCCGAAACAGCCAGGCCTTGAGGTTGGTGCCCTGCTCGAATCCCTTGAACCCCCGGTACGCCTTGAGGTAGGTCTCCTGCACCAAGTCCTCGGCATCCGCCGGATTGTGGGTCATACGCATGGCCGACGAATACAATGCAGCAAGGTGCTCCATTGCTTGCACTTCGAAGTCCGCTTGCTCGGCCATGGGCTGCACCTTAGGTCTCCCCTATGACAGTTTTGACGTCGGTGGACCGAGGAGTCGGCGCAGCCGGCGCTGGGTAGGCTGGGGCGCACCCATGGAACCAGAGGCCCACGTGACGGCGGCATCTGACGGCGACACCAACACCGGGTTGAGCACCAGGTCAGTGAGACCAGGCATGGCGTCGGCCAGTGCACTCACCCGATGCAGAAGATCGGTGAGCGACACCATGGTGTTGATCCGGGCCTCGGAGATGAGGCGCTCGGCATCGACATCGGTGAGCGGCAAGATGCTGCGCGAAACCCCCATCTGGCGGTTTGCTGATGCTCCGCCCGGACCGAGATCGATGACGGGGCCGAACACAGGGTCGTATCCGAGTCGCACCATCACCGCCACGCCGGGCCGCACCTGGCGTTGCACCAATGCTTGATCCATGCCCTGCCCGAGAGCGGTGGCCATCCGGACGTAGGCCCCCCGAACGTCGTCGACATTTGCCAGATCAATGGCCACCCCGCCGAGTTCTGCCGGCAGCAGTCGAGCCACGCCAAGTGCCTTGATCACCACTGGCCAGCCCACCTCGCAGGCCGCCTCGATGGCCGCCTCCACGTCGGTGACCACACGACCATCAGCCACATGGATGCCTGCCAGTTGCAACAGTTCGGCCGCCTCAGGCCACTTCACGTCACGAGCCGCGCCGAGCACCATTTCATCTGCACGCTTACGAATAGCCATAGCGTCGACACCATCGAGGACCGGCACAGTTCCACTGACGCGGCGCCGCCGTTCGCCCGCCTCCACCAAGTGGGCCAATGACCTGATGGCGGGTTCGGGAAACTCGAACACCGTGACCCGGGGGTGAGGAGAGGCTTGACTCAACACCGCTAGCTGAGGCAACTCGGGGGCACCTTCCACCATGGCCCGGCATACGCCGTCCGGATCACCATTCATCACCGGAAGATGAATGGCCAACATCGCATCACAACGCTCGGCCAACGCCGCCGCCGCCACGCCAAACATCGCAGCCGTGACGGGCGGCTCGATGTCCACCACTTCCACCACGTCGAGACCGGCCACGATGGCAGCGCGTTGCGCCAAGACAGCCACCGACCCGCTATCGGTGACGATGCCAATTCGACGGCCGTTGGGCAACGGTTGCGCGGCCAGCGTCCGGCCCGAATCCAACAGCTGTTCCGACGACGTTGCTCGCAAAACGCCGGCCTGGCGAAACAGACCGTCGATGGTGGCATCGTCGCCCGGTCCCGTACCCGACCACAGGGCAACGATAGGTTTGGTGGCCGACACCCGACGCGCCACTCGGGCGAACTTGGCCGGGTTGCCGAAGCTCTCCACGTACATGAGCACCACGTGGGTTTCGGGATCGAGCTCCCAATGTTGCAGCAAGTCGTTGCCGCTGATGTCGGACTTGTCGCCGATCATGACCACCGACGAGAACCCCATACCGCGCTCCTGCGCCCTGCGCACCAGCGCCAACGCCAATGGACCCGATTGGCTGGAGAGCGCCACGGAACCGGGGGCGACGTGGGCCACGGTGGCGTGCAAGCGTATGTCTGGGGCGTTGGACACCACCCCCAAACTCGACGGGCCCACCACCCGCGCACCATGACCGCGCACATGCGTCACCAACTCGGCCTGCTCGGTGGGATCAAAACCCGTGGCGGTGATCAGCAGTACCCGTGACCGCGCCGCAATGCAGGCCTCAACCGCTTCGGAGACCTCGTCGTAGGCCACGGTGATGATGGTGAGATCCACATCCTCAGGCAGTACATTGCCCAAAGTGAGGTGGTGCACCGGCACGGCCGCACCGTATTCGGCGGTTATGGCCAGGATGAGATCGCCCAAGCCGTTGTCATTCGGCGAGCTGATGACGGTAACCGCACCCGGACGCAGCAGCGCAGCCACGCTGTTGGCGTCGGCGCGTGCTTCACGTTCCATCATCTTCAGTTGTGCTTCCGGGGTGGAATCTAGGTCGAAGGACAGGTCCACTACCCCGGAATCCATGGACGTCTTCACCACATATCCGGCCCGTCGGAACACCGCCAGCATCGAGCGATTGTCAGCCAATGTGGACGCCGTGAATGTGCGCAATCCATTGTTACGCGCCGCCTCGGCCAACTGCTCTAGCAACATGGTGGCCACCCCCCGTCCGTGCTGATTGTCGAGCACCGTGAAGGCCACCTCGGCCGACGGCGACCCTGCCACGCCCTCGTAGCGCCCCACCCCGATGATGTCGTCGTCAACGGTGAACACCAGGGCGAATCGGTGAACGTAATCGACCACCGTGAAGTGCTGCACCTCGGTGTCGGTGAGACGGGGTTTGGCGCTGAAGAAGCGGTAGTAGCGCGCCTCAGGCGATAAGCGCGCATGGAATGCCACCAACCGTTGCGCGTCATCGGGCCGGATGGGACGGACGTGGGCGGTACGACCATCACCGAGCACCACATCGGACTCCCATACCGATGGGTACGCAGCAATCGTCACGTCTGTTCCAAAGCACGAGCGCGAGCCACCGCAGTGTCGATGATGTGATCGGCACCAGGTCCTCCAGAGGAAGGAGCCTCGGGTCGGAAACGCTCACCCAGTAACGCGGCTGCGGTTGCTCCCACGGAGGCGCGCACTGCCGTTAAGTCGTATCCCCCTTCGAGAAACGCCACCACGCGACCCGGTCGAGGGGCGAACTGGGCCACCCTCGTGGCAAGGTCGGCGAAGTCGGCTGAGGTGAGCGCCAAATCGGCCAACGGATCGGCCCGATGCGCATCGAAACCGGCTGACACCAAGACCCAGTCGGGCTGATGTGCCTGCACTGCGGGAGCCACCACGTCGTCGAGGAACCGAAGGATCACGTCACCTGTGGCTCCTGCGGGTAGCGCCAAATTGATGGTAGCCCCGGGCGCATTGGGCCCTCCCGTTTCGTCGGCTCGGCCGGTGCCGGGGTAGTGCGGAAACTGGTGCGAAGACACGAACAGCACAGCTGGATCGTCCCAGAAGATGTCCTGCGTGCCATTGCCGTGGTGCACGTCCCAATCAACGATAAGGACCTTCTCGCCCCCGTCGGTGATGTGGCGGGCCAACACGGCCACATTGTTGATAAGGCAGAAACCCATGCCCCCGGCAAACGTGGCGTGATGGCCAGGCGGGCGGACGAGCACGAAGGCGGCGTCGGCGTCACCGGCGCGCAGGGCATTGGCGGCGGCCAAGCCCGCACCTGCGGCCATGAGTGCGGTATCCCATGAACCGGGGCCGATGGGGGTGTCGGCATCAATATGGCCAGGGCCGCGTTCGCAACGGCGCTGCGCCAAGGCCAAGTACCCAGCGTCGTGCACACGTGCCACTGCGGCGTGCGGTGCAGGGTGCACTTCAACCGCGTTGATGGCATCAGACAAATCAGCATCGATGAGACCGTCGTGGGCCGCCGGAAGCCGGCCCGGACTTTCCGGATGACCGGGTCCAGTGTGGTGGCGGTCGGTAGATGCGTTGGAAGCAACGATCAGCACATAGTGAACCGTACCCGTGTTTGGGGTGG